>CALMQQ010000224.1 GCA_937871845.1 uncultured bacterium | reverse complement strand
TACAAACTTGCTACAAACAAAACTCTCGAAGAAATTGAAGTTATTGAAAATCGCCTAAAAACCGAAAATGATCCGATGAAAATTAAAAAAGAACTTGCTTATGAAATCACCGAAATTCACGAAGGTGAAGAACTTGCTAAGAGAGCAGAGCAATTCTTCACCAATACCGTACAAAATAATTTAGCTCCTTAGACAACAGACACCTTTTCTGTATCAAATTTTTCAAGTGACACCCCAACACTTAAGGAAATAATTACATCAACAAACTCTGTTGAAAGTAATGCAGAAGCAAAAAGATTGATCAGAGCGAATGCGGTGGAGATAAATGGAGAAGTTGAAACTGATATAAATAAACAATTTGAACGAAAAAACCTTCAATTCCTACGAGTAGGGAAGAAATTTTGGATTAAATTTATTGATTAAACATAAAATGGCAAAAATCAAAAGCATATTAAGAACATCATACAAAAAAAATATCACGTTATTGAAATGGATATTTTCGATTGTAGTCATACTAGGGATAGTAGTCGTACCAATACTTTCCGCAGTTCTAAGTATTTAAAAAATGCATCTTACTGATAATATAAATAGCTTGCCCGGTGTAGGGTATAGATATGCTGCACTGTTATCCCTATTAGGAATTGAAACTGTTAAGGACCTCCTAAATTACTTCCCATCGTATTATAAAGACTCATCCACTGTAGGTATGTTGTCAGAATTGGACAAAATCCAGAAGAGGACCGTAAATGCCACTCTGGTAAAATTAAAAAATATTCGCCTTCGAAATGGTAAGTTTATCCAAAAAGGAACGCTGACTGATGGGGAAGTCGAACTAAATGTTACATGGTTTAACCAACCGTACCTCACAAAGTCATTAGTTCCACCAATAGATTTACTTATTAGTGGTAAATTAAACCCCAAAAGCACAAAACCTGAATTAACTTCTCCTGAATACGAAATTGTTAGAAGCGGTGATTATGAAAATATTCATATTGGCAGAATCGTGCCTGCATATCCTCTTACAAAAGGTATCACATCAAAATGGTTGAGGGTAAAAATTAAATACCTAATTGATAATATTGATCAAATTGAGGATCTCGTTGATCAACTTCCGCAACTGATTAGAGAGAAATACAATCTTCTTGAACTTACAGACGCTTTGAAATTTATCCATTTCCCACAAGAAAGTAAAGATATAACCGAAGCAAGGAGAAGACTTGGCTTTGATGAATTACTTAATATCCAAAAAATATTAATAGAAAACAGCCTTAAAATAAAAACACAACCAGCTTTCAGTATCTCGCTAAATAATAAAAGCATGGAGAAGATTAAAACGAAATTACCATTCACACTCACCGAAAGTCAGAATTCAACAATTGAAGAAATCCATAACGATATTGGCAAACCTCATCCTATGAGAAGACTTCTACAAGGAGATGTAGGTAGTGGAAAGACTATTGTTGCACTTTTGGGACTGCTACCAGTGTTGGAGAATGGGTATCAAGTCGTCTTCCTTGCACCCACAGGGATTCTCGCTCAACAACATTATAAGAGCATTTCGAAATTACTAGATAAGAAATACAAAATCAGTCTGATAACAAAAGAGACTTACAATGAACTTGATTCTAAAAGTCAATTACTCATTGGAACACATGCCATACTTAAGCACAAAAGTGAATTGACTCATAATCTGGCAATGGTGATTATTGATGAACAACATAGATTTGGAGTTGAACAGAGAAGAGAGCTTCTTGAACTTAAATCGAATAACAAAGTTCCTCACCTCCTTCAGCTCACAGCAACACCAATCCCACGAACCGTTGCATTGACGTTATTTGGTGACTATCAAGTAAGTAAGATTTATCCACCAAAGGAAAGAAAAATGATACGCACATTTTTGGTCCCGGAGCAAAAACGAGCAGACTCTTATGATTGGATAAAGAACGTCGTAAACAATGAAGGGCAGGCATTTTGGATTTTCCCAGCGATTGAAGAATCTGAGAAGATGCAAATTAAGAACCTAGAACAATCATATCCAATTATAGAAAAACTGTTCAATGAATTTCAATCCGATGTCATACATGGGAAAATCAAAGCAGATATAAAAGATAAAAAAATTGAACAGTTTGCCAAAGGGAAAACACAAATTCTTGTTTCAACGACAGTTGTAGAAGTTGGAATAGATATCCCAGGTGCAAATCTCATAATAATTGAGTCTGCAGAACGCTTTGGACTAGCCCAGTTGCATCAATTGAGGGGTAGGGTAGGTCGTAATAATCAAAATGCATGCTGTTTGTTGTATTTCAATGAAAATAAAGAAGAAGTACGTAATAGACTAGAATTCTTTGCAAAAAACACAGATGGCATTAAAATAGCAGAGTACGATTTAAATAGAAGAGGACCTGGAGAAGTTTACGGAATTCAGCAGTCGGGTCTTCCAAACTTGAAAATCGCTAGATTTAGTAACCTGGAACAATTAAAGCAAGTTCAAGAAGCATCTGAAATTTTATATAGAAAGTAAATTATGACAATTTTTCAATCTATAATATTAGGAATTGTACAAGGAATCACAGAATTTCTGCCAATATCGAGCTCCGCACATCTTGTACTTGTCCCTGAATTATTTAATTGGGGTGAACATTCGTTAACTTTTGACATCTTAGCACACGCAGGGACATTACTTGCGATAATCATATACTACAGAAAACGCCTTATATCGATTTTCAAATCTTTACTAGAACACCGAAAAGAAAGCAAATATACGAAATTAATTATCAATTTAATACTCACCACCATACCCACAGTAATCATTTACTTTTTATTGAATGACCTGATTGAAAGTACACTAGG
>CALMQQ010000223.1 GCA_937871845.1 uncultured bacterium | reverse complement strand
CTATCAGTAGCAAAACAGTTTAGAAAATCTGTCCAGTTTATAGGGGGCTAAGACAGGTGAAGGTTATAAAGGCTATGCTGTTCAGGAATCCCTTTTTAATTTATATGATTTTGAAATTATTCCCGTAGAACTTATAAGTAGTATATACGAGAATTTTATAGGCAATGAATTTGAAAATGAGAGGTTGCAGCTTTTTTCAAAACAAAAAGAAATCAAAGCGTATTATACTCCTCCATTCTTGGTAGATTATGTTTTATCACAAACTGTAACCCCTTTTTTGGAAGACACATCAAAAGCGGATTCTCAATGCAGGGTATTAGATCCCGCATGTGGGTCAGGAATATTTTTAATAGAAACTGTACGTAAAATCATTGAAAAGGAACTTGTTCTCACTGGGAGGAAAAAGATTTCTGATGCTCGTCTTTGGAACCTTATAAAATCTAACATTTATGGAATAGATATCGATGCTGAGGCTATTGATATCTCTATATTTTCGCTTTACATTACTATATTAGACTATAAACAACCCGCTGAGATTGAAAGTTTTCGCTTTGAAACGTTGAAAAACGAAAATTTTTTCGGAGGAGATGATGCAGATTTTTTTAATGAATCACACATATTTAACAAGAAGATTCAATCTTTGGATTTTATTGTCGGTAATCCTCCATGGGGGAATGTTTCAAAGTCGGCTTACTTAAATTACATAGAGAGACGAAATCAAAACGAAAATAAAGGTAAAGCCAACGAGGAGAAGCTCGAATTAGCAATTGGTGATAAAGAGATATGTCAAGCGTTTTTAGTACGCACAAGCGATTTTGGCACTGAGAAGAAAGTGCCAAAATGTTCTTTAGTTGTTTCAAGTAAAGTATTGTATAATTCCGGAACTAATTCAAAAAAATTTAGAAATTATTTTCTCACTAAATTTCATATCAAACAAGTAGTTGAATTATCTCCCATCAATAATAAAATAAGAGGTGGTAATCACATTTTCGATGCTGCCAGGTACCCAGCAGCAGTTATTACATTTATTCCGGAAAAAAACAATAAGATAACGTTCGAGAATTTAATTCAACACATAACAGTAAAGCCCAATCGATTTTTTCTTTATTATAAGACCATTGTAGTTGAAAAGCAGGATGTAAAGAATATAAAACAAAGTTATTTTATTGAAGGTTGTGGAGGTTTTGATTGGCTTTGGAAAGTCTTAGTTTATGGTAATATTTTAGACATCCATTTTATTAGAAAAATAAAGCAACAGAAAGATACCAGCGGTCTGTTTAATCTAAATGAATATGAATCGAACGGTGGATTAAAAATAACTGATGGGAAGCAAAAGAAAGATACATCCAAAATTCTTGATTTTGATTATTTTGATGCGGACAAAGAATTCAGACCGTTTATAGTAGTTTCAAATAGAAAGTGGAAAAAGGAAGCAGAATTAAAGGGGATTAAAAATTATAAGATAGGTTATCTACCAGATATTCGTTTTTTTCAGGGTAGTAAGCTCCTTTTTAAAAAGGGAGTTGTATTAATGCCTAGAGAGGGAGAGCATTATTTCGAAGCTGTAACTGCATTTCATGAAGGAGATATAACATTTACTTCTACGGTAGGATCCTTAATTCCTAAGACACAGGATATTAAAGAGTCAAAAACAGTACTAAGTGCATTATCAGCAATTTTTAACTCTCAACTTTTTACATACTACATTTTAAATATTGGCTCTTCCTTAGGTATTGAAAAAAGTCGTATTAATTTTGATGAATTCTTAGGTTTTCCGATAAAGATAGACAATGAGTTGTCTAGACTAGCTCTAAGCATAACAAACGACACATCAATCTTTAGTGGAAACGCTAATATTTTGAAATCGAAAAGAAGGATTGAAAAAAGAATCAGTCAATTATATCAACTTAATGACATCGAGTTAGCATTAATTGATTATGCAAATTCAGTCTCAATACCGGTATTGTTACGTCAGAAAACTGCGATTTTTAGATCTTTAGATTTTAGCCTATCCAATGATGTAACCTACATGAATGCATATTTGAATAAATTCATCAATTTCCTTCAACCGAAGTTCGAAAGAATTAATAAAATACTTCGCCCTGAAATTTTGTATACTGATTATTTTGTGCGAATTAATTTTTATGTGGATAGTAAAAAAAGCAGGAATTCGCAGCTCGATTTCACAAAAGTAGACACCAACGACCTACAGTTACTAATAGGTGACTTAGGTGTCTATAAAGTTTGTAAAAACTTATATATACAACAAGATGTTCGTGGTTTTACTTCCGGCTTCTTTTATTTAATTAAACCAAATGAAAGAAGGTTATGGCATGCCGCTGTATCATATCTTGACGCAATGGAGTTTGAAGATGAGCTGACAAAAGCTCAAATAAAAAACCATTTAAAAAAATAGTATGATACCAGGAGTTGAGGAATTTGCTTTTAAACATTTTGGTAGAGAAAACACAATTTTCGATTCTTGCGTAAATCTAATTGTATATTCCTATTCACTATTGTCCGACTAAAATAAGCTAAAATGAGACAAAAAAGGGCAGTTCGTT
>CALMQQ010000222.1 GCA_937871845.1 uncultured bacterium | reverse complement strand
GTGCCAACGCCAGAGCCAGCTCAACATGGTGTCACGCCAGAGCCAGCTCAACGCGACACCGAGCCAACGCCAGCGCCGGAAACGCCCGTGTTCGAGCCGCTGTTGTCACCTGTACAACCGCCGTACTTGTCTCTTGGTGAACTAACACTGCCTCTCACTCCTCGAAGTCCAGTGACGCCGATACGTTTGCTGTTTGACGATGAACTTTTTGATGACTGTTTCCTCTAACTGTTAACACGTCAGCGTTAACTTTTTGGACATAGGATTTGAGAATTAACCCCATGGGGTTAATTCTTAGCTTTTAACTTAAAAGCACGTTCCAAGATTTCAAGAGTTTGGTAGCTTTTGTCGGGAACTTCAGATGTAGGACTTGAACTTTTGGTTGCGCATGAAGCTCCATCATAATAAGGGATAAACCCCAAGTCTGTTACAAGCTTCTCGTACATCTCAATTGACTCCTTTTCTCCGGATCCAGAATTTTGCTTTACTGTACCCACCGTTTGGATAGAAAAATTAAACACTCTCCCCTCAGGTGTAGTCCACGAAGCCTTTAGTTGTTTGACAAAAGCCCAGTTATGAAAGCTTACGGCATATCCCTTATCATACAAGATGTTAGATTTTTCAGCTAATGATACCTTCTCTGGTAAGAGATAATCATAAACACTATTACAGATTGTCAATCCATTAAATTTTGGTGGTCTTTCGTATAAAGGAGTGAATACACAAGCATAGATATCAGCAATTCTCTGGTCGATGTCGTCATATTGTGTATCAATCAATAATGATAACATTTCCGCTAATTCCTTATCACAATTATCAGGGAATTTATTCCAATCAATCTTGTCTGTAACCATATCTTTCGCATATCCTAAGAACCATGACATAGTATCTCGAATAATCTCAGGCTTTAGCTTCCTAAAATTAGACCAAACTGCTTCTATGTGTTCAAACCAAGAGTACAAAAGCATACATACTCTTTCTGATACCTGAAGTGATACCCCTCCAACAATATTAATTGACTTTCTTGAAATCTTGCAATGAAAGTTTTTCCCGTTATGTTGGATATCAATATCAGAAAAGCTCTTTACTTTCATAGGAGGTCTCAGCCCTCTGGCTTTCAAGTTCCCTCTAATACTCACTAAAGTACCATCATGACCAAACCATGGTATTTTTCCCTTATTATCATCAAAAATCTCGCGTGGATATTTAACAAGAGGAGCTAATTCGAATAAAACAGTAGGATTCAGATTTGCTCCATGGTCACTTTTTACCACGAGAATAGAAAAAGAGGGTGGTGTGGCCGTAATTGGCATGAAACGCCTCTTGATTTACGCTTTTGATTACATCGAATCCGATAAGTTGTCCCTTCAATCTACTATTAATGACATTCATTTCATCTGGACACTCGGTGTAAGCAAGTATTTATTGACACCTGAAGATGTCATGATAATTGGTAGTGTCGATCTCAAGGGGAAGATACTTCCATGGAAACATCGATGTTTCCTAGATTCAAAAGATTACTTCCATGTTGTTGAAGAATTCTTAAACAAATGTGAGCAATTGCTAGTGTATTTCACTGGTCATGGGACACAAGACGGATGTATTTTGTACGGGTCTGATCTGTATAAACGTCGAATGATCGAATTAATACCTGCAAATTTCTTATACGGACTTCAAGCTCGACAAACATGGATTATAGCAGATATGTGCTATTCACATCTGTTTACTGATCTTTTTTCCGATCAACATTGCCCTGATATAACACCTACGATATTTATTCCCACTAGTCGTGATCATCCTATTGTAATTTCGATGCCAAGAGGGTCTATCTTTACGGTAGAACTCGTTAGAATATTACTTAATGATGAAGAACATTTCTTCGAATGGTTAGACTCTAAAGGGTATCATCATAAAAGTACAGACACATTACCATTTACCAGATAGTGGCTAACAACTGTTGATAGAAATCTATACAAAACTCTTATATAAGAGTTTTGTTTAAAATGCGCCCAATTCTGATATAAGAAACAAAAACACTCTATGAGAAGGAGCTTCGGCTCCTTCTTGTGGCGAAAACCAAGCCACATAATGTTTAACTTGATTAGACTCAGAGTTGATCAAGTTTTTGGGCAGCTACAGCCCACCATTCGCTTAGGCGTTTGGGGTGTATGATCTGTTAGATTTTTATCTGATAGGTTTGATCACATTTTTAGTAGCGGTATTATCATAAAAGTACAGACACATTACCATTTACTAGCAATTAATCGATTAAATTTATCATATATGATAAATAATCTTATTTTGACCGAGTTAATTGAATTTTTGAAGATGTCCAAGAACATTATGAGATGTTCTACTCTACCAGCAAACGCTACACATCTCAAGCCTAAAGAAGGGCTGGAGTCTTTCCTAAAGATCTACAGACAATTAGTCCTGATGTTAGGCTTCCGTATCAGAACATCTATACGTGAATGTTCTATTCGAAGAAATGAAAGATACCAAAGCCTGTTAGATGCAACAAAAGATGACAGTAACGCTACACAAACTAATTCCCGGGGATGAATATTTTCTTCATCGTTTGATGACATCAGATCAAACTATTATTGATGCTTCTTTGAAGTCAGATTTCAACAAATGGCAAAAGCTTGTTGAATGGTCTGTTAAAGACCCGGAAGACAAATATTGGAAGATCAAGGTTCAAGATTTATCAGGTATTGAACCAGTAGATGCAGGTTATATCGGATTTTCTAGCCCTAAGGGAAAGCTGTCATTTGACTCTATCCGAAGTCAATTAGTCGAATCTGATTCCAACACATATTTAGTCTTGGAGATTTATCTACTGAAGGAGTTTAGAGGGCGTGATGTTGGTAATATCGCATATCATCAAGCAATTGAGCTTATTCGAGAAATGGTGCCCAAAAAGACCATCAATGTTTACGCATCGACGTATATGACCAACTTAAAGGCACAGCGATTCTTTACTGATGTTCTTGGAATGGTCTTAAGCCATTACTATTCATGGATTTCGGTAGTGTTCAAAGCTGAATATAGTTCTTTGTTGGGATGAAAGCAATGCCTTCATCCAGAAATTGATTTTTCCTACAGTCGCAAATTTTTAAATATCTGGT
>CALMQQ010000221.1 GCA_937871845.1 uncultured bacterium | reverse complement strand
ATTGGCGAATGCACTAATAATATGCTAAATCTTGTCAGAGCCGAAGCCACACCTGGGTACTGTAAAGACACAGCCCTGACGCAGCCAGACAACAATTTTGGTTGGCGTCGAAAGACCACTGGAGCTTACAAGGGGAAACCTTTTGTTAAGGTCGAATGGTTGCTTGACTTCAAGCGATTTGCAATGGTTGACGCTAATGGAGCCGTAGGTTACACGGGCGATGATATTGGACTTTTTACTCGATATGTGATCGAGACTTCACTCACATGTCAAGTCCCTGTCACAGTTAATGGAAAGAAGTTCGATTATCGGAACATCCGTGATTTTGCTAAGCTTATCTGGGAACCTGAAGTTGTTAAGTCAGCGGTGAGTCAGTTTTGTTGGCCGAAGGGTGTTAACCCTCCAAAAGAGTTTGAAGACGCTAAACCAACAAAGCGTGAAACAATTGCCATACGATCGGATATCTTAACAGGGATTGAGATGCAAATCTTACTTCTTGATACCCCTGATAAGGCTAAATTCTTTACCTACGCTAACGGAATGAATACCTTCGAAGGAGGGGTTCATTTTGACGAGGTTGCGAAGAAGCTGTATCCGAAGGTTATCAAAGAGATTGGCGCCCCTTCTACGAAGAAAGGCAAGGATAAAGAATCTGAAGTCGCAAAGGGTAAAGGCAAGGGTTCCAAGAAAAGTGAAGATAAGCCTCTCGCTTCTCGACCGCATCTAGTTCCTAGTGACTTGAAACCACACATTTCGATGATTGTTGTTTGCCGGGTTCCTAACCCGGAATATGACAGTCAATCGAAGAAGAAACTCGACGATCCTACGCCTTTCGTTCAATTTGACGATAGCGTTTTTGAGACTCTCATTTCTCCAAAGAAATGGACTCTTATGGAGCGTTTGATGAATCAACTTGACTCGAAGATTCTCAAGAGTATCTCGAAGATCAATGGAAAGAAAACCCGAATGATCGATGTAGATAAAGGAGAGGATGCTAATGATGCAGGCACTTCTAAATCTCGAGAATGTTCATTGTATATCGTTGAAGGAGAATCAGCAACTGGTTATCCAATCGAGCGAATTGACAATATGCCTGGTGGTAAAGACATTTATGGCTATTACCCTCTTAAGGGAAAACCAATGAATGTCTCTGCTAACAGTGCCATTAAGGTTGCCGAGAACGACGAGTTTATTGACTTGTATCAGTATCTTGGTCTCAACAATGAAATGGATTATTCAACTCAGAAGGGACGGGATACCCTCCGTTATGGTCGGGTTATTGTAGTCTGTGATGCTGATGTTGATGGGGGACATATTTTGTGCCTTGTCCTCAACTTCTTTCACAGATTATTCCCCGAACTGCTTAAGAATGACTTTGTTCAGGTGTTACTCACACCATTGATCAAAGTTGAATCGACATTAAAGACAGTATCTGGAAAGATCTTCTTTGATGACCGTGCTTATGATGCTTGGCGTGAAACTCCCGAAGGTAAAGCTTTTAAGGGAAAGAAGCCCGACTATCTGAAGGGGTTGGGTTCATCAGAACCAGAAGCAATTATTGAGGACATCGACAAAACGCCAATTTACATTTGTAAGTACGACGACGATGCTCCTGAAAACATTGAAACTTCATTCAACCCCAAATTCGCTGATAAGCGAAAACTGAAGATTGAGAATTGGCGGAAGATTTCTGCCAGTGCTCCCATCTTTAACCCCCGTAAGATGTTAGTTGATCGATCCGTTTCGGACATCATGAACTACACCTTAACACCTTACATGATTGATAATTTGTTCCGAAGTATTCCGTCCTTTAAAGACGGGTTAAAGAAGGCTCAACGTCAAGCATTGTATTACACTCTCCATCACTGGAAGTATGCTAACAGTAATGTGAAAGAGAAGACTGCCAAGCTTGGAACTGATGCTGCAGGTTATACTTCTTACCATCACGGTGAGAAGTCAATGCATGTTACCATAATCCATATGGCGCAAGACTTCATCGGTACTAATAACCTTGGTTACTACAAACAGAAGGGTATTTTTGGCGATCGTTCGAAGGGTGGTAAGAATTTTGCTGACCCTCGATACACTCATTTGCTACCTGCATGGTGGCTACCCCACGTCTTTCAGAAGGAGATGGTCGATCTTGTTCCGA
>CALMQQ010000220.1 GCA_937871845.1 uncultured bacterium | reverse complement strand
TCTAATCGAAGTCAGCATATTATGGACACTCATGTGTCTAATCGAAATCAGCATAATCGTCTTCATTCATTTCCACGACTTCGTCGTCTCCTCCGCCTGAATACAAATCCATGTCGAGACTTTCGAAATCAATGCCATCAGAGTACTTCTTATCAGCGAAAGTTTTCTTCAGAAAGTCTTCAATAGTATTACGTGTCTTGGGACTTCTTCGTCCGAGAGCATACAATAATGCAGCACGTCCGTCATAGACAATCCAAGCGCATTGTTTTGCTCGTGTCACTGCTGTGTACAACATATTAACACTAAGGAAGTATTTATTGGCTTTGTGATCGGGTAAGTAGATAATCGAGAATGGATATTCAGATCCTTGTGACTTGTGAATACTCATGGCATAAGCCAGCGCCAAATGTTTGTCAATTTCGAGACAATCAGGGGTAATACCTTCTAGCGCATCCAAGAACTGTTTTGGTGCTGTGTGGTAGTACGTCAGCTCAATGTACTGCATTCCTTTGGTATCGATTGTTGCTGTTTCTTCAACAATTTTGGTACTTCCGTCTCGCATAGTTACTTCTTTAGTCGTTTTCTCATCAAACTTAACACCATTCGGATCATATCCAAAATTGGGAAACTCAACAACGAGATCTTGACCAATAATCTGAATAATCTTACCGATCTGACCATTCATCACACCAGTATCATCGCCAAGATAACAGTTCTCAAGATTCATCACTCGATCGCCGACATGCCAACGCTTACCATATTTGGACACAAGCGTTTCATTAGATCGAAGAGTCTTGGCAAAAACCTTCTGAAACAATGGATTAATCTCTGCGATAGCGTCATTATAGGGTGTAAGTACTGTGATGTCATCAACTTTGCAACTATTGTCACGTAGTTGTATCAAGATCTTCTCAAGCAAACGAACATTACCGTTACCAACACAAAAGCTTGGACTTCCAAGGTCGAACTCCAGATGATGACTCATCTGAAGATTCCTAGTGTGATCGATAATTTTCTGACTGTTAGTAATGATCTCTCGTCCAAGAGCAGCATTAACACGATAGTTGTGCGTTAGCCGCTTAATGGGTACTCTCTGACTCCAGATAAGAGAATCGAAGATGTGCCCCCAACCAATAGGAGGGAGCTGATCAAGATCTCCAACAAAGACAATCGAATACCCAAGAGGATGAAAAGTGGTAAACAACCGATACAAATGTTCAGTAGTGACCATACTGGATTCATCAATAATTAGAAAACGGAATGAAATCTTATTCGGCCCTTTGTTGACCATCCGATCGATAGTGCTAGCTTTGATTTGCATGGGTTGGCAGACTTCCTTAATCCGAGCAACAGCCTTTCCTGTGAATGAAGTGGCAAAGTACTTGTACTCTTTCACATTCAGTTGCTTGATGACTTCCGAGATGATACGAGTCTTTCCTGTACCAGGACCACCAGTAACAACACTGATAGGACATTGAAGGATCATCTTCACCGCGGCGATCTGATCGTCTGACAATTTGTCATCAAAAGCTACAAATTCTGCCTTTACCCATGAATCTTGAGCCGGACAACGAGAGATTTTCTTAGATAGCATATCACGGACATACGTCTCCATCGTGTAAATTGACATTGGCATCACGCGAACAATCGGATTTGAAGTCGTAAAATACGGAGGTTCTAAGAACTTGATGCCATACGACTCCTCGATTTGTTCTATTGGCTTTAAAGTTGATACAGCTGATTTGCCCCCGGTTGAAGCATCCTTCGCCGCTGTAGATGTGTCATAGTCCTCAATCTCTATCCCATCTCGCAATGCATTAAACTCCGATCTGTTGATAAACTTGAATGAATGTCCTGAACTGACAGAACTCCATAGTTGTCGCAGGAAAATCTTCCTAGTCGAACGTTGGGAATCGGTTTTGTAACCGAAGATCAGCTCCAAGTTAGCAACCTTCTCTTCGGTCAAGAAACCGAAGCGCTCAGGAAACTCGAACATATTCTTTACCAGTGACTCAATCGTTGGCTTCTTGCTTCCTAAGAGGCTGTCAGCACATTCGATCGATTCTTTCTTCGTTAAACCCCAAAGGTAAAACTGTCGAAAGATACGTCTATTAGCCCATTCCTTGGCAAACTTGAACATGTTAATGCAGTTTGTCTTGTCTTTTCCTCCAGCCGCGGTTCCGCCAACAAGATCTTCACCAACGGCGATAATCAAGGGCTTCAAATCGGCCTTCAGTCGATAATTTTTCCAAACAATCGAGTTTAAGAAGTTAGCAACAGTGACAGGTTCTTTAGCTTTAGAGATTCTTCTGACACCCTCCTCTTTAGGTGTGGTGTCGTCAGAATTAAAAATGCGTTGAACATATTCTTCAAGACGATCCCAGAACTTCTGCTTAGCAACTTCTGGGATACCATATCCATCGTGTTCCATGATAACTCGTCTAGTAGTGTCGTCATCATTCTTGACAAACACCAACACTTTTTGGAAGGACGTCTTTGCAAGACGTCCGGATTTGGCTCCAGGGTTATGGATACAGACAGAGTCATCAACTTCAGCCAAAGGTTTTGAATGGCACTTAATGATGTCTCCATCATCGAGTTCATACGACTCTGTATTGACTCGAACAACTGTAGCAATCTTCATCTACGAGATAATTTGTATTTGCATTTTTCGGTCATGAACATCAATTATCCTATTGGATAATCCCAACTTCACTAGCAGCTGTATCAAACTGTTATTAACAACTGCAGTTCGAGCGCTTCTTCTTGCAACCGGAGCAAGAGTCTGTACAGAATAGCCAAGAAAAGAACTTGGCCACTGCATACAAGAAGAAGATAACAAAAGAGGCAACAAGACTCCAAAACAACGCCTTGAAGAACATGCTGCTGCGGTGTGTATCCAAGAATCCTGAAGCTCCAATGGACTCGATATCTTGATTCTTAATTCCTTTGATCCTAATATCACCATCGTTCTCAATAGTGATACGAGCAGTCTTGACATCAACATAAGGACTGAAACGGAGATACTCCTTCCCATCAGCACCGATGACCTTCTTTACTGTTGGAACAGCAGACTTTGCGTCTGTAATTCCAGTACCCTCTACGTTACGTTTATTTTTAGCGTCATTAAGCAATTGACCATGACTGATTAAATGCTGTATCAAAATTTGTAGTTGCTTTTTCTTTACTGGATGATCTTCTAAGCTAGCTAATAGTTGAGTACGATTAATCATTTCTCGAATAGTGTCAGGTAATGGTTCAGTGTTAGTGGTAATTAAAGGGTCTGTTGAGTTGATGTCCTTAATAGCCATCGGAATAGGGTAAGACACTGATTCGAGATTGTAGCCTGGAACTCCAATCCCCTGACCGTTATAACGACTAACAGCGCCACATCCACTGGTATATGGTACCATAGCACCGTCTACGCGTCTTCCAACATCGTCAGTCGCCATGCGACCCTGTTCGCGAAGAATTTGGAGATCTCGAGTAAATCGAGAGGGCATCGATCCATTATAAGGATTCAATCGATCTCCGAGCGTCACATCGAGATACTGATGCGTGACATCAGGGGGTAGTTGTGGTCTACTACACACCTTTGGTTCGTAAACAGGAACTTGCGGTGTAAGTTTATCTCTTTTATTAACAAGGGCAGCCCCGTTTTCTACAGCAATTGGTTGCACATCCATTCCTGTTGTATCTTGAGGACTTTGATGGCGCATTGAAACAAGAGCCCCATCACTCTGAGATCTATTGACTTTCAATGGAGACGCTCTTTTAAAAGGCTCGGTTGGTAGAAAGTTGCGATCGGCCATTTTTACTCTTCAGAAAAATAACCGGATAAACTAGTATCCTTTTCTTTAGCTAGATTTTTTGTGATGTATTCTAATTTACGACATTTGATTAGGAAAATCTTAGACAAGTGTATCATGTTTGACGATTCTGACATAATCTTGGTCACTAACTGTAATGACAATGTGAAATTGAAAATTAAAACTCATAGAAGTAAGTACAAAACTTGAGATCTGAGATCCGAATGACTACTACTGTTGTTGCTGAATCTGTTGCCCTTGATGTAACCACAGCGGTTGCCGCCGGCCCGCAAGATGAATGGTTCCAACCTGAAAGCTCCAGTAGGTGGGTCGACAAGGCCACTGGTCCCGTTATTGATAAGCCGGCTATTCGTGTTATCAAGCGTGAGTCAGTAAAGGTTCTGGACGAAGAAGAACAGGCTAAGGTTGCAGCACAAAAGGCCAAGGCTGCTAAGACAAAAGCTGAGAAGGCCCAGAAACTTCGCGATCTCCAGGATATGGATCCTCGTGAACGCCCTACTCGGAAGAGTCTCTCGGACATTGCTCTTCAATCGAAGACTTGTCCCGGATTCTACCTAGGGCGTGAGCCTCATGAGAAGGAGAGCCGTGATGACGACTACTGCAAGAACTGTCTTAACGACAAGCGGCGCTGGCTATCGCGTTGCCCGAACTTCTCAGACACCAACGATCGCGAGGGATGTAGAGGGTATCGTTTCTATGACAAGGAGGCCGGGGATTATGTCCCATTGTGCTCTAATTGTCATGCTAAGGCCCGAAACAGTGAAGCGCCGCAGTGCCCTTACTTTGGAGAATTCTGCAACAACTACTTGATGTGGAACCATCGTGCTCGGGCTTATTTCGAGTACTGTAAGTCTTGTCAGAACTACTTGGACAAACGTTGCCCCAATTACGAAGGCAGCAATGGTCGCCAAGGCTGTGGTGGCCACAGACGTTGGAACCACGATCTGAAGAAGTACACCGGCTTTTGCAGGGAGTGCTCTCAGGTTGTAGGTCCTCGTCCTAAGGGCTTCCAACGCAACCACGATCCGCCGAAGGAGTATTAGATGCGCTAGCATCGAGAATGATCACATGTGGTCATTAATGCGACAACTACACACGTTTACCGCTATTTTGATCTATGCTTTGGTCACCCATTTATAAATCATTTGATGATTATACCGAAGACGAAATCTTTAATGAAGCTCAGGACACCGAGTAGCGACTAAATTCTAGTCACTATTTTTCAGTTTTAAAAATATCATGTCCATTCATAGCACCTTCGAATCAACTAACACTCCACTTAATGAGCTGTTGAGCCTGATTCGATATACACATCCTAACATTCTTTCGAAAAAGATACGTTTCATTGAGCCCGATTCTAAGCAACTAGCATCCAGTGGATTATCTATTTCTCATGAAGATTTGTATTTTGTACTCGAACGTGACGTAAAGCTGCCCATTTCTGCTTCTCTAATCAAGCGTGTATTAGGTTCTGATCATAGTGTTGTCAAGCTATTGACGTATGTGAAGATCACTGTATTTACAACCAAGATTATAACAGGCCAAAGGCCGGTTCAGGTACTATCAGGTCTCGATCAGTCATCAGTCACTCAAACTCCGATGATTAAGGTTGATATGATCACTTCTGTTCCAAAGTGTTTCCATTCATATGTTAATGGTTATGAAATTGTCAGCTTCAAGTCTGATACAACATCGTCTGGAGCTGATGGTAGCACCAAAACAATTGGTTCATTCACGTTGAAGTACAAGCTTATTAAGTCAGAAGAAGAAGGCATTCTTGCTTCTTTTGGATTTTCGATCTCTAGCGTGACTAACAATTTCCTCGATATGTCGAAGGACATCATTATCAAGAGATACTCAGTTAAGCGGAAGGAACACTTTGGTCAGCCGTTAGACACCGGTGGCGTTGCAGATTTTGAGGGGTTTAAGACGGCTTTGAGAGAGTTTCTCTAAGAATATCCGTATACGGATATTCTTTGTCATGACGATGTCCCGATCCGTATACGGATATTCTTTGTCATGACGATGTTCAAGGATTCAGTAGTTTCTTCGGGACATAACAAATCAAGAACACATCTCTAATGCTACATCTCTGACCTGTTCCATGACTAGGGTCAACGTAGTAAACAATATTATAATTGGGGGAGAATTCGATAAAGGCCACAGCATGACTCTTATTAAACTCTAATACTAATACCTTTAACAAATCATGATCACCAAGAATCGACTGCGCTTCTCGGAGTGTAATATTGTTATAGAAGATACGTCGAAAATCCATAGGTCTATCACAGAGAACAGTTTGAGTATTTTCTACAATCGACTGTTTTTGTTCTATTGTAGCGCCAAATAATCCAAAGATAGTCTTAGGATACCCAGGACTAATGCAAGGTAAAGACTCTTTCTGCATTTGAACGCGCTGTTCATCATCCTGACCTAACAACGAATGACGGTCTTGATAGCTCTTTGATGTCAATATAGTTCTGACAGCTCTACTCACAGCCGTGAAAGAATTGTCAGCGGGAAGTTCATGTCGTAAATTGACTGTTGTAAACCCAATACCCTTAACCTGATGTTCATATGAGTTGTAAAACTTATCAAAATATTCTTCCCCAAAGTTTCGCCTCATTGACACTAAAGGGCCAGTAATCCAACAATCGTAATCTTGAATTTGTTTGAATTCGTATCGATTCATGTCAGCTACATTATTTTAGTTGCTACGAAATATACCCTGGTCCGTACTCTTTGATAGAGAAACGAACCTTCTTTTCAGGTTTAGTAATATTAGCGGCGGAGTTGCTTCGATCAACGCCTCGACTAGAATCATTAGATTTATTAGATTTGTTGATAGGGGCTCGACGTTTGGGCGGCACAATAGGGCTAGCCATCATAGATGCCGACGGAGGCACGGGAATTTCCGACTCATCAAAGTACAAAACAGGACGTACCGGTGGTACACACATTCGTTTCTTCCACAATATAGCCCCGATTGCTAATCCCGCTACCAAGACAATTGCCAAGAAAATCAGAAATGTAAGTAATTTTTTCATTACAAAAGCCCTTTTATCACATGGAGTTTTTTCAAAACACCGATCTCGCCACTCTAACCGCAGTCGTAATAGGTATTACCTTAACTGGTATTGCCGTATATAAACTAACGAAAACGAAATTCACTGCTTTAGGGTCGCGTTGGACGTGGCCTCCGGAGATGGGATATACTGTACGAGAACACGAGGCCTTTATGAATAAATGGTTTCCCAAAACAAACAAGAATCAAAAACATTCAGTGAAAGAAAGTTCTAATTCGGTAAAAGATGGGGATACCAAAACTCGGCGAGTGGTTGAAGACCCAGAACATCAAACTTAATCCTAACGATCCCTACGACGAACGCCACGGTGGCAAAAGATATGATGATCGGAAAGGACGTGATACCAAACGAGGGCTAGCCCCTGACTTTTCAACCGAAGGGATGTTGATTGACATGAATGATCTTCTGCATTATGCTGCTAAAAAGACATGGCAATATGAGGACTTCAAAGACTTCCCGCCTATTGGACCTAAGGTTCTTGATGTCGAGCTTGAAATTAAGTATTGTCGTGAATTGACTAACATCTTGGAGACTTACCTTGATGAATTTGAGCCCAAACAATATTTTATTGTTGCTATTGACGGGGCAGTTCCTTTAGGAAAGATTTTCGAACAAAGAAAGCGTCGGTTTGCAACAGGTGGAGAGATGACAACCGAACGTTGGAGCTCGATGTATCTCACACCTGGAACGGCGTTTAGCTCCAAGATCAATGTTCATCTCCGTGAATGGTTTGAAAGCTACCCAAAGCTACCGAAGTTCTCCATGTACTCTGGATATCAGATTCCTGGAGAGGGCGAGCACAAGATGTTCAAGTACCTGAAGGAGGCCTTAAAAACAGGTGACATCGTTGAAGGAACAGGGCTTCATATCTATACTGGTCAAGATGGTGATCTATTGATGATCGGTAGTCTGGTGAACGTCAAGAACTTAATTTGGTTGAAGCAATATCGAACTGTTGAAGGTTTTACTAATCTCCCAAACTCTATTACTGCTTTCCGTAATCGCATTAATTCAACATTTGGCCGAGGACGAATGAATGACTTTATTGTTATGATGTTCATGTATGGTAACGATTTCATTCCCCACCATCCAGCGTTAACTGGACCATCCATCAGTGTTGTTACTTTCTCGGAGGCATATAAGGAGATGAAGCTCCCGCTTGTAAATGCAGATAACAAGATCGATCGTAAGTCTTTGGAAGTGTTCTTTAACATCATGGCTGATAAGGAGTTGATGTTACTTGAGGAACAAGCCCGTAATTATCGGTCATTGGAGAATGAGTTTGATCTTATTACTCAAAACATTCGAGTTGATGCTCGGAAACGAGTCATCGACTTCGACTTCTTTCAGTTCCGTCTGGATTGGTACACTCGTGTATTAGAACAGTATCACCCCGAGAAGCTCTCCACTGGCGATTTAGAAAGCCATATCGACGATCTTGTTCAGAAGATGACATCGAATTACATTGACATGCTTCAATGGAATTTGGATTACTATCGAGGAGAGACACCGAATATTTCTTGGGAACGAGCTTATCCTTACGCTTTTGCTCCATTGTTTCACGATTTAGCGATGAGTAAGAATTCGATTGCTAACAGCATTGACTCAGTTGACGCCGACGGAACATCAAGTTCAGACATCACTGGAGCCTCGATTATTCGCCAATTGTTAATGGTTATCCATCCAAAGATCTTACCAAAACTGGTTCCGAAGGATTATGCAAAGTTGGTAACAGATCCCGATCCAAAGATCGGGGTATTAAGTAAGTTCTCTCCACAAACACCGGTATGGTTTGCTGACGGACATCCATTGAAGGAGAAGCTTCATCTTTGGTATTCGGTATTACCAATCGTTAATATCTCTGAATACGATGAAGCTATCGCCGAATTAAAAGCTAAAGGGAAAGGAGATATTCCAGACTACATGAACTTGAAAACACAGCCGTTGATTCGTCGGACTAACTTTGTTGGCGAAGTATCAATCATTCGAGCTACGCCCAAACCTAACGCCGAGGACTCTAAATATGTTTGGGTTAAACGTCAACTGATGTAGATAATTACACTCACGAGTGTAATTACACTCGTGAGTGTAATTACACTCGTGAGTGTAATTATCCCGAGAACTCATTCTAACGAGTCTGATAAATAAAGCAAATTTCATTCGTAACGAGAAATAAGTTCTTGAATTTGAGATTCGGCAATTGACTTCATTAGAAAATCAAGTCATGCAAAAAAATGGACCATCGTTCTGAGAATACTAACGTGAATCAATCAGATGAGTATCTGTCTAAGGATCGTCATGATGTCTTTGAAACAACTATAGATCGGGCACTTCGCTCGACAGAAAAGATCCGCAATGGATTCTTGCACATTCGTGATCTAATTAGCCGTCTAGAATCACTTCAGACAGAGCTTCAAGATCATGCTATGCTATTGGTCGGTGGATTTGAGCGCGTTATAACAACCATCTCTGATCGACAGCCTATGGGTAGTATTACTGCTGCAGTCACTGATTGTGGACCATTGTGTCGTCAGGTTGAAACCATCATGGAAGAGATCAAGCAAATCAAACAGAACATTGATCCTCTCCATAAGGAATGTCAGGATTGCTTTGAATTTATCAAAAAATCAGATCTGATGAAAGAATCGATTGAGGAATGGATGGTTTACATCGAGAAGTCTGTTCGAAGAATCAAATTTGATTCCCGACATTCTTTAGATCTAGTAACGTACATTCAAGAATCGCCGTTGACTGGTGTTAGTAGCTTTGACGAACCACCAGACGTTTAATTAACCAATCGGTTAATTGACACATATGTCAAAGTCTTGATATTCTTCGAACTCAGTTTCGCTCAGATTGAAACAAGCATTTTGGCACGAATCCGACAACGGCAGTGTCGTCACAACACTCGGGTAGCATTGTCGTTGTTAGACCTGGTTTAGCCAAAAACTTCTCATATTGCTTCAACTGGTACAAAAATCCAAAATTGGGCAATGCAATGTAACGACGACTTTGTACGTAATTCCACGCATCCCAGAAACGCATCTTCCCAGCATACATGAGATGAGCAACAGTGAGCGAAACAGATCGTGACATTCCCATTGAACAATTAATAAGGATCTTGTTCTCTGGATTAGCACGTATACTTTCGATAAGAGGCATTGTAGCCTTGATAACCGAGAGTATATCTGATGTCGGTAAGTCGGCGACATTGATATAATGGTATGTAATTCCTGGGAACTCTACTCGAGAGCGTTCAGGACAAGCATTAATGGAATGGGTAATGCCTAGAGACTTTAGTTTGGCTCCATTAGAATAATCGTTATGATTACCGAGGTATAAGTAGTTTAAGATCCTGGTGGGAGATTCAATGAATGGAAAATCGAAGAAACTTGGATGAACAGCGCAAGTCATGTTTATTTTTAACGCTCGGTATTATCTGATATATCAGATAATTTATGCCCTGTCATTTGGTGGGTTGATGACTTTTAACATCATCCCAATCTAATAGTGAGGATACATCTCACCGTCTGAAAAATTCTGATTTGATATTTAGGAGAAATAAGTACTTCCATAAGAATAATACTTAGCAATAACATGTTCATATTGGCCAGTGTTAACATTACTGATGAAAATGTTCTCCAAAGAGCTATTCAGCACGAGTGAGAATATATCAGTTTGTTGTTTCCATGAACTCCGCTACTAAAAATGTGATCAAACCTATCAGACTAATCTGATAGATCATACACCCCAAACGCCTAAGCGAATGGTGGGCTGTAGCTGCCCATATATCGAGTCAAGATATTAAAACATGACAGGTAGTGGATTTAAAACCTATAGGTTTTAATCAAGGTTCTTATTTGTCAAACGTCGGAATATCAACTTTTATATTTCGAGGGACATACCTAAGAGCATTCCCATTCTCTTGAATGGCAGCTAGGCAAATTTCTGATGTCATTAACTCTTCAGGGACATGCTCAATAGCATATCCATACTTTTGAACGGCAGCTAAACAAAGTTCAGGTGTCCTTAACTTCTTAGGAACATACCCAAGAGCGTATCCATTCTGTTGAATGGCAGCTAGGCAAATTTCTGATGTCATTAACTCTTCTGGGACATGCATAAGAGCGTATCCATTCTCTTGAACGGCAGCCAGGTAAAGTTCAGGTGTCTTTAACTCTTCTGGGACAAACAAGAGAGCATCCCCATTCCGTCGAACCGCAGCCATGCAAAGTTCAGGTGTCTTTAACTCTTCTGGGACATACCTAAGAGCATTCCCATTCTCTTGAATGGCAGCTAGGCAAATTTCTG
>CALMQQ010000219.1 GCA_937871845.1 uncultured bacterium | reverse complement strand
TGGAGTAGTTAGTGCACCCAATGGCTCCAAACCCAGAGACGTACTTATCTCTGATGCTGAAGAATTCCTACGTTCAATGGGGAGCTCTGAAAGTATGGCTGGTGATGCTGATACACAGGTTTAAATATCCCAAAAAACCAATTTGATACTATTTTTATGATGCTTGTGGTAATGGAGAATTTGCCACTGGTTGAGGTGAGACTTCGCTAGGCTCTAGCTTAATTGGTTCTGGTAAAGTTGTTGCAGGCGATAACGGATCATAATTTGCAGGAAGTTCCTCTGGTGTAGCAAATTCGATTTTCTCGGTATTTTTTGGATTAGCTTCGGTGACTTGTTCTTTGTTTTGTGTTGGTTTTTCTGTAACTTTTATAGGTTTATCAAGTGGTGCTTTCTGCGGATTGGGAACTCTATCGTTAGACTTTTCTTTTGTATCTGGTTTTGTTGGTTCTGTATGGGATTTCTCTGATACTTTAAATAATTCAGCCGCGACTTGAAAAGTCTCTGAAGTTATTTTGGTTGTGAAATTCTCTGTTGAATTGCGTAAGGCTAAAAGCAATGTCTCTGCATTGGATTCAGAAATCTTATATTTTGTCTTTTTAATAAAATTGAAAATTGTTAGGGGTATGTTTTCGTCATTATTTTCATCATACAAATATACACCTGTGCCTGAGAAAATTGTCGAATCAGTAGAGCTTGAAAGAGTCTCCAGTTCTTCCTTCTTCACTTGTACGAATATTCTGAGATCGTAATTTTGGTTTGTATGTGTAATAGAGATATCGGGTGATCCAATTTCGCCGTTTTGGCTAGTTAACTTAATAGTTAGCTCCTCGTTTTCTTGCTCCCAATCCAGGTGAGTCACTGTGGACTTTATATTATCGAGTTTAACAATGAGTTCGTTTTTTGAGTTTGTATCGTTGATAATTTTCTCATCATCTTTGAAAATATCAATCGATTTACTAATTGTCTCGTCAATGTAATAACTTACAGTTTTTCCGTTTTCTGTAAGTGTTCTACCAAGTGCTAGTATAGCTAATACAACTGAAGGATCTGAAGTTTGTTTTGGAATTATAAGAATTGATTGCGCTTTAATTACATCCATAATTTTGAAGAATTACGTTCGTAAATATAAGTACTGGATATAACTGATGGGCAATGATATATTTTAGCAATATCGGTTTCTATAAAGCAAATATGAAATTATCTAAACTTCGAAAAGTATTTAAGAGAGCCAAGAAACAGCACAAAAGGTTCTTCTTCGCTATATCTGTGGGTACCTTTCTTTTACTGGTGTACCTGGCAGGTGTTATCTTTGGTGTTGATCAGTATTTAATAAAAACACTTCTTGAAGGAAGGGTGGTTTCAAACGATGGTGATGGTATTTCCGGTGCAGAAGTTATACTACAGGGGAAGAAAACAATAACTGACAAAAATGGTAGTTTTAGGTTTGAGGATGTGAAATTTGGCACATACGAAATTATAGTTGATACGGATGGTTATGTGAGGTATGTCGAAAAGGTAAAAATAAAGCGATTCTCAAACTATGTAGACATTTCGATGAGAGCTCAAGAATATGGCGAGGTTACGTTAACCTTCAAAACAGATCGTTCACAAGACAAAGTTCTCAACGTAAAAATTAATAACCAACCATTCACTGTCCAAACTCTCACTGATAAATTTGTTGTCGAAACAGGAAGATTACTTGTGGGAAATTATTTATTAGAAATGAATTCTCCTGACTATGTGGACTTTAGTGAGAAATTCAATTTAGATTCTGGTAAATCAGAAATGGTGTATGACTTAGAACCTTCAGGTGATGTAGTTGCGGAATTTAGAAATTATTTATCAGAAGACATAGTCGAACCAGGAGAAATCATCGTAACAATGGATGAGCAGATTGTTATTATACCAGAAATTGAAACCCCGGGGAAGTTAGAAATGAGAGACATGGAAATAGGCAAAGAATATAAGATTCAATTAAAGTTATCAGGATATCTTGACAGAGAGGTAGAATTCGTTCCAACGCAAGGGTTAAATTCTCTTGGGAATGTTTTTATGTTCGTTGATGAAAGTGTAATTTATACTGATCGAGGTAAAATCGTTTCATCATTTATAGATGGTTCTAATAGGAAGGAGCTCTATGATTTTACAGATAAATGTAGAATAAGTCTCACAAAAGGCCAGTATTCAGTCTTCTCCTGTAGCTCAAGCTTCTTACTTTTTGAGAAGAAGGATAATGAATATAATTTAATTCGAGAATATGTAATAACGGGTAGTAAATATGATCTTAATACTCAAAATTTACATATGTTAGCTCTAAGTGCGGATCTGAAATCTATACAACAAATACATTCATCAATTAATACCACTGATTTGTATAAACATAATAAAGAGATTGATTCCGTTGTAGTAGATTCGAAAGGGATGGTTTATTTTTCGGATAACGAAGCAGTATACAAATTAATAGATTCAGAAGTTGAAAAGATAGTTGATGGTAATTATAGACTCGACAAAGTTTCTCCAGATAATACTACAATTTTGGCATTTGGAAATCGATCAGCAGGACAAAGCAATATTTGGGAACTAGAAACAACTACTAAGACTGTGACCAAGATAACTTTCTTGCCAAATGATTACAATTCATTGAATTTTGAAGGTAATGATAAAATTTATTATCAAGTGAAAAATGAGTTATTTTTAGGATCGATAAATCAAAATAACTTTACAAAAATTTCTGAAGGAATTGATTATTATTGGTTAAACGAAGGTAGTGACTTCTTTATGGTAATGGCAGATAATTCAGTTCAATTTGTTTCCAAGACGAATTACAACAAAAAACCAATCTTCGCAAATGAATAGCTAATGACTGTCAGGAGCAAATATACAATAATCTGACATCCGTTTGCTATCATAAAAATATGAGTATAGAATGTTGTTATATCAATTTTCACCATGTTAACAAACCATCTTATTAAGCTTGGCTTCAGCCAAGGAGAAGCTAAAGTTTATATTGCATTATTAAACGGCGGGGATTTAACTGCTACCGAATTGGCATCAAAAACCAACCTTGGACGCACAAATATTTATAATTATGCAAAAAGCTTGCAAGAAAGAGGACTTATTGCAGACTATGAAAGAAATAATAAGGTCTTTTTTAAAGCTTCCGATCCCAGAGAACTATACACGTTGTTAGATGTTCAAAAAAAAGAACTAAACAATCTTTCTTTGGAACACCTAAATCTATTACCAAGATTCAATAAAATCTATCGCCAACAAAGTAAATCTCCAATAATGCATCTATATCTAGGTAAGAAGGACTGGAAAAAACTTATGAAAGAAGTTTATTTAGATCAAGAATCGAGAGAGATTTTTGTTTTGGTTCCAGACTTGGATGATTATTCTCCTGTTCCTCCAGTCTACCAAAATGCACTTTTCAACAACAAGATTTTGACAAATTTAATAACGAACAAGGTGTCTAACATCGAAAACTTTTATAAAAAGGATCCTAAGAAAAATAGAAAAACTATTCAAATTGATAAGAATATATTACCGATTACAGTACATACTATTGTTGCCAAAAACAGCATTTATTATGGAGACTTCAGTCAAAATGACCTTCAAGTAAACTCAGTGGAGGATAAGTATATAAGCAGGATATTCTACTCTTTTTTATCCTTTTTGACTAAGAGTCAGTACCAATCAAATCCGGCAAACTGAGTAAATATTTGTTTCATCTTTGCTTTGTGACGCAAATTCGAAAACAATGTCTTGACATATCCTAAAAATTTTCATAAAAACCCCAGAAAAATCTGATTTAATAGGGTGTACTTAAATACACCGATGTTTTATAAGATAAAAACTCTAGGATTAATAGGATTATCAGCTAATGAAATTACTGTCGAGGTAGATATTAATAGTGGTTTATTTGCTTTTAATATAGTAGGCCTTGCTGGAAAATCTGTTCAAGAGTCAAAGGAAAGAGTGTTTTCGGCTATAAGGAATTCTGGGTTTGAAATGCCCATGAAAAGAATCACAGTCAACCTTTCCCCCGCAGATATTACAAAGAACAGCTCCAGTTTTGATTTGCCAATAGCAGTTGCTATTCTGAAAGCTACTAATCAAATAAATATCGATATAAAGGATACTGTTATTTGGGGAGATCTATCCCTTGAAGGAAAAGCACTACATTCTCGCGGAGCATTAGCGATTACGGATGCAGCAAAAAAATTAGGTTATTACCGCATAATATTACCGCAGATAAACGCAAAAGAAGCGGGAATAGTTTCGGGAATTGAAATCGTAGGCATCCCAAAATTGACAGATACCAATAATATTAGTGAGTTCTGTTATAGTGCGAGAATCGTCGATAATCACAGAGTAAATAATACCAAAGACCTTGATGAAGATTACGACTTCGCATACGTTAAAGGTCAACAGAATCTTAAAAGAGCATTTGAAATCGCTTCAGCTGGAGGACACAATATCCTCCTCAATGGGGTACCTGGTTCAGGCAAAACCTTTATAAGTAGATGTATGACTGGTATTCTTCCAGACATGGAGATGAACGAGATTATCGAAGTCACAAAAATATATAGCATTGCTGGTCTCTTAAATGAAAATAGTGTTATAACCAAAAGACCCTTTCGTAGCCCACATCATACGAGCTCCCATGTAGCTCTCATTGGAGGGGGGAGTATTCCAAAACCAGGTGAGATTACTTTGGCTCATAGAGGAGTACTATTTTTAGACGAGTTCAACGAATTCGAACCCAGAGCACTAGAAAGCCTAAGACAGCCACTCGAGGATAAGGTCGTACATATTTCCAGAGCTAGTGCAGTCATGGAGTATCCGTCAAATTTTATGTTGATTGGAGCAATGAATCCTTGTAGGTGTGGATTTTTTGGAGACAGTAATAAAGAATGTATCTGTACTCCTTATGATCTTGAGAAATTTAAGCGAAAAATGAGCGGACCAATTTTAGACAGAATTGATTTACAAATTTTCGTAAAGAAAGTAACAAAAAATGACTTAATTAACGACTCCAAAGGTGAACCAAGCAAAATGATTAGAAAGAGGGTAATTAATGCACGGAAAATCCAGTTAGATAGGATAAGCGCTATAAAAAAACCAGACGTATTCAATAATTC
>CALMQQ010000218.1 GCA_937871845.1 uncultured bacterium | reverse complement strand
CAGAGAAGTCGTCTATCGTTTTGTACTCTGTATTCTGCAAGCTTTTCAATCTTTCGCTCAGGAAACTCTCGGCAATTTCAGGTAAGTATTCTACAAAATCCAGACTAAAATGTACTGAGTACATATTCCTAAAAGACTCGTCTCTGAATGCAATCCCGATTGCATTTGACACCCTCGCTAAGCCAGCACCTGCTTGTTCATCTAGTGGTTCGTTATCATTTAACAGAATATCATCCATAACCAATGTCCCCCAACCACATAGTTTATGAGCCAGAATATTTATATCACCATTACTAATCTTTAATAGATTTAATATGTCTTCATCTGATAAAAATTCTAAGCCAGCACCTGGTACATTGATAAGGGCGTATTTGTTTTCCTCAGTATTCAATTCATTACCTAATGATGCTCTCTCGTCTACACAAAGAACAACAAGAGGGTAATTATCACCTTCTTTATCAACTCTTTCAGACGAATTTAGAAATGAATCCTTTACATTCTCAGCAACGATTATCTCTGAATTTCTTTCACTATATAATTGCCAACCCGTGAATGATCTTTCATTTTGACTTTCAACTGGATTATTCAAATTTTCTGACATTTCGAAAATCTAAATTGGTTATATAAAATTAAAAATTCATCCACATATTCAAGAAAAAAGGTATCAAACACACCTTCTAATGATTCCTAAAAGACATAGGATGAAAGCATAACCATTATACCACGAAAAGCGTTATCTTACGGGTATTTCCGGAGAATAATTAAGTCGATATTAAATGTATAAAATAAGAGTTTATACACTTTATTAAACCAACAACTCTTTCACCCCACCATCAAAATCAATGTGGTAAAACCTGAACATAAGTTTTGGATATTTTTCTAGTAGTTTTTTCTTTAATTGTTCTAACATTTCAGAATGTTTCTCTCTGTCTTCATCTCTCTCTAAACCTCCTGGAATTGTGCCATCCTGCGCATAGCCACCGCAATCCTGGTGATCTACAAATACAATCAAATCAGGCTCGTGTAATTTTATTGACAACTCTAATTGTAACCAAGCGTAATCACCATGTTCGGCTTTCATAGGTTTTATGAAATCTCTGCTACTACCTGCAATACTTACGAGGTCATAACTATCTGCCCACGATTCAGATTTAAGGAAATTGTCAGTTGCACCTCTAAATCTAAAATCAATACAACTAATCACACATGCTTTTGCTTTATGCATTATAAAATATTTAACAAATATTGATATTTAGTCGTCAGATCCAGAATCTGAGTCTGAATCGTTATCAGAGTCATTATCATCATCATTGTGGTCATCGTCTTCAACTACGATTTCTTCATCAACTCCCATGACATCTGTTCTATCTTCCGCATTTGTATATGTTCCTGCTTTTCCACCTACTTTAAGTATGCCTAGTTTGACTAATAAATCTTTGAATCCCATTTAGGAAAAAATAATAAGTAATCTGGTGTATTTTAGCACCAACAGAATGAACATACTACACCAAAGTGAAGTTAATAATAAAACTCCCTAAGCTATATTGCGAACACCTATATATCCTACTAGTATGCTCCGCTTGATGGCACAGATGTTGTATCTGTAGGCGCTGTAGTGGGCATAGGTGGACTTACAGGTTGATTCATAGGACCATCAGGCATTGTTGGTTCAATAGAAGCGGGAGTTGATACGCTCATATTGTCCATCATACCTGGTGTCTCTACTGGAGTTGTGTTACCTGAGAACTGATCCATGCTAGGAGTATCCATTGTTGGAGAAGTGTATGTCATCGGAGGTGTTGATGTATCCATCGCACCAACCGTAGGAACAGAACCCTGAACCATTGAATCATTCATCTGCTGAGTTGGAGCTGACATTGTAGTAGTGGAAGAAAGATCCGGCATTGATGTTGATGGCTCTGGTGTCACAGGTGTGTATTGACTAGGCATTGTTGGAAGTGAGCTATCTGTATTTGTAGTTGACACATCATTCATTGGTGCAGGTGAGTTGGGGTAACTTGGTGCTTGAGTAGTGGTTGCTGACATATCTGTAGGAACTGGATTGTAAGCTGGTGTCATATTGTCTGTAGGTGTAGGGACTGGTGCATCACTAAA
>CALMQQ010000217.1 GCA_937871845.1 uncultured bacterium | reverse complement strand
TTTGTGGAGCGATAGCGATCATACATTGAGCGAGGCATTCGGTGCATGGGGGAAGAAATCAATATTTGGAAAGATTGGATTTGGAATGACAAGAGCTACTTTCATAATTGATAAAAACGGAAAAATTATTAAAGCGTGGCCGAAAGTAAGTGTAAATGGACATACTGCAGAAGTAATACAATTCTTAAAGGAGCATCAAAACAATGAGTAAATCCCCTTGGAAAACTTTAAGTACTGAAGAAGTTTTTAAGAATAAGTGGATGAAGTTAATCAAGAATGAAGTCATCCATCCAAATGGAGTCAAGGGCGAATATGCATATTTAGAAGCTATCCCAGGAATAGTGGTCCTTGCTTATGAAGACAATTCAATTTATTTCATTAGAGAATTTAAATATCCAATAGATAAATGGATATGGAATTTATTCACAGGAGGTCTCCATGAAGGAGAAGATTCATTAAAGGTTGCAAAAGAAGAATTATTTAATGAAGGAAAAATTATAGCGGAACAGTGGATTGACTTGGGTAAATTTTACTTCGCCCCGGCGATTGAGACTACATATAATCATGTTTATATTGCTACTAATCTTAAAATAGGCACATTCGAACCAAATGGTGAAGGAGACGAAGCAATCAAAGAAATAAAAAAAGTTCCTTTTGAAGAAATTAAAGAAATGATCAATTCCGGAAAAATTGAAAGTGGTTTGGTTCTCGGTGCATTAATGAAATTTTTTACTTACATTGAGGTAACAAAATTAAATAAACTTAATGCTAGACATTAATCCTAGACGAATTCGAAAACTTAACGATGTTGATTACATCAATGGACCAGTTATTTATTGGATGTCTAGAGAACAAAGAGTTCATGATAATTGGGGTCTATTGGTAGCACAGGCAAGCGCAATCAAACATAAACAACCTCTAATTGTAGTATTTTGCTTACAAGATGATTTTCTAGGAGCGACACTTCGACAATTCGACTTCATGTTAAGCGGTTTGGAGCAAGTTTCAGTTGAATTAAAACGGTTTAATATTCCATTTATATTAAAGAAAGGAAGACCAGAGGAAGTTATTCCTAGTCTAATCAAAAAGGTCAAAGCAGGAGGAATAATATCAGACTTTTCTCCTTTGAAGATTTCAAAAGAATGGCATGAAAAAATTCTAAAAGAGATAAAAATTCCCCTTTGGCAAGTAGACTCGCATAATATTGTTCCGGTTTGGGTGGCTTCTGACAAACAAGAATATTCTGCGAGGACAATTAGACCGAAAATTAATAATAAACTATCTGAATTCTTGACTCAATTTCCGAAAATTTCAAAGCACCCCTACTCTTTTGAGTTTTCAAATGGGTTTTCTACTGAATCACTTTTAGACGATTTATCAATAAATAGAAATGTCGGAAAAATAAATTGGTTGAAGTCAGGTGAAAGAAATGCTCTGGTTAACATGGAGGATTTTATTGAAAATAAATTGAAATATTATTCCGATATGAAGAATGATCCGACCAAGGATGCACTGTCAAATCTATCGCCATATTTACACTTTGGACAGATTTCTTCGCAACGTATTGCCTTGGAAGTAAATTCTTCACCCTTACAAGAAGATGCAGAAGTTTTTCTCGAAGAATTAATTATTAGAAAAGAACTCGCTGATAATTATTGTAACTTTAACGATAATTACGACAATTTTGCTGGGTTTCCTAATTGGGCTCAAAAAACATTAAACGAACACAGACTTGATAAACGAGAATTCATTTATTCACTAGAGCAATTTGAACATGCAGAAACTCATGATGAAGTATGGAACGCCGGACAAATAGAAATGACTACAACCGGGAAAATGCATGGATATATCCGAATGTACTGGGCAAAAAAGATTCTTGAGTGGACACAATCACCCGAGGAAGCACAAGAAATAGCAATCAAATTAAATGACAAGTATGAACTCGATGGTAGAGATCCGAACGGTTATGTGGGTATTGCTTGGTCACTCGGTGGCTTGCATGATAGACCTTGGTTTCCAAGAAGTGTTTTTGGAGTAGTCCGTTATATGAGTAGAAATGGCATTGAGAAAAAATTCCCGATTCAGGAATATGTTTCAAAATATCTTCACTGAGATTATTTGACTGAAGTTTTCTCGAAAAGTTTGTAGTTTTCTACGACTGATCCCTGTCTTAACTTTTTGTAGGTTTTCATAGAAATTTTTAAGTTTTCGATTTTACCTGTAATAACATTCTCTAATCTAACTTTTCGTAGATTTGGTTTCCATTGTCTAAGGGTTGTTTGCGCACGGAAAGACCATGCTCCTCCTCCTCCAGAAGAACCACGTCTGTGCTTTCGGTGTCCTCCGAACATTGAGCCTTTTCCTGTAAGTGCGTCTCTATTTGCCATAATATTGTTGAAAAACTGTATGATTATAACAATCTATCGGTGAATTAGGCAAATTTTCATATACAAAATATTTTATATTAAGATATAACTTGTGATTTAATATAATGAATCACGTTTCAACACTGTGAGATAATCGTATTTAAGATTTTATAGTTAATTTTTATAGCGTATGGTCCTTCCCTCATAAGTTGAGAGATGGATACGAGGAGACAGTTATCGAATATTTCCATTTTGGATAAAATCAGCGGGTGCTGTCAGGTCGTAAGACAACCTTGAGTAAGTAACAAGATAATCAGTTTATCGAAAAAAGCTTACAAGTCTGTTATCTCCGACATTTTATAATTTTTTAGTAATACAAATATGTGTGGTATTTTCGGATATGTAGGCAAAAGAAATGCCGGTAATATGATAGTTTCAGGACTAAAAAGGTTGGAGTATAGAGGTTATGATTCCTGGGGAGTTGCTGTGGTGACGAAAGATAAACTTAATAGTAGTAAAATTGATGTTTTAAAAAAGGTTGGTGCTATTGGAGATTTAGAGGAAATAAAAGATTTACCAGAATCAAATATTGGTGTAGGCCATACTAGATGGGCGACACATGGTGGTGTGAATTATGTTAATGCTCACCCTCATTATGCAAGCGATAAAAGCTTTGTGTTAGCGCAGAATGGAATTGTAGAAAATTATCAAGAATTAAAAGAAGATCTGAAAAAGCTTGGCTATAAATTTGAAACTGAGACAGACACTGAAATTATCGTTCATTTAATCGAAGAGAAGCTTAAAACTACGAAGAAATTTAAAGAAGCCGTTAGACAAAGTTTTCTTGAATTAAAAGGAAGAAATACAATTATTGCACTTTCTACAGTAGACCATAGAATCGTCGCAGTCAGAAACGGCTCTCCTTTAGTAGTAGGTGTAGGTGATGATGAATTCTTCTTTGCATCTGATACCCTATCCTTCTTGGACAAAACCAACAAGGCAATCTTCATAAATGATAGAGAGATGATTGAATACAAAGAAGGGAAATTAAAGTTGTTTAATGTTGAGAATTCCGAAGAGATTAACTTTAAGGTTAGAACTCTTGATGAAAAGCAAACAGAGATATCAAAAGAGGGCTTCGACCATTACATGATAAAAGAAATTGTTGAACAGAAACATACAATCAAAGAGGCGAGTGTATATTCTGATGAGGAACTTCAGCTGTTAGTTCACCAGGTTAAGAAATCAAAAACAGTCTATACAGTTGGAGCTGGAACAGCATATTTTGCAGCAAGCCAAACGGCATTCTTCTTGAGAAAAATTGCTGGTATTAGAGCAGTTGAACTAAAAGCCTATGAAATGGATAGCTACAAGAATCTTTTCACTAAAGACGATTTAGTTATAGCGTTCAGCCAAAGTGGAGAAACAGCAGATACAATTGAAGCATTAGAGT
>CALMQQ010000216.1 GCA_937871845.1 uncultured bacterium | reverse complement strand
AGCCACTCTTAAGCTTGCTCCTTCAAAGGCTTTGCAGATTCTAACCATAAGCCAGTCAGTTAAAGATGAAATCGTTAATGCGTATCCGAAAACTAAGGGAAAGATTAACTACATTTATCCTGGTTTGAATAAATGGATTGAACTTGAGAACAAAGATCCTAATGCAATTATGGATAAATATGCCATTGATTATGACTACATTCTTACCTTGAGCACACTTGAACCTCGAAAGAACCATATTAATATGATTAAAGCATTCCATTTATTCAAAAAATCCACTAACTCACCACTGAAATTCGCAATTATTGGCAAGAAGGGTTGGTTCTTTGATGAGATTTTCAAAATCGTTGCAGACCTCAACCTAGAGACCGAGGTTAAGTTCCTAGGCTATGTACCTAATCAAGAACTCAACCCAATTATAAAGAAAGCAAAAGCATTTATGTTCATGAGCTTTTATGAAGGATTCGGTATTCCTCCCATCGAGGCATTAAGTCTAAATGTGAAAACACTTGTTTCCGATATCCCAATCTTCCATGAAGCTTTTCAGGACAAAGTCGTGTATACAGATCCCTATTCACCTGATAAAATAGCCCTTGCAATACAAAAGATCCTGGAACGAAATCACCAAAATACAGAGAAGTTCGTAGAGGATCGATATAGCTGGGAAAAGTCAGCGCACAAACTATTATCGATTATTAATGAGTATAGATAAAAAAATATTAAAACAGTTTACCAAAGACGCAATTCGGAACCCCCTCTCTGTTTTTAAATACAGCTTTTTTAGATATATATTAATCGGAGTTTTAACGGTATTTGTGGGATTTGGAATTTTTAATTTCATTTCACTTACATCTGATATTCACGGAGGAGCTGCAAACTTCATAGCAACCTTAATTTCATTAATATTTAATTTTTCCATGTCATACGCCTGGACTTTCAAGGTTCAGGGTAAACAAAAGATTAGAAGTCTTACAAGATACTCTATTCTTGCAGCCTTTAATCTGAGTTTCGAGACATTTTCCATGTATGGTTTCATAGAGTTACTTGAGTCTAGATTAATAGACTTTTTGTTAAAGAGTCCAAATGTTGTGAAATTTGCCGACTTCATATTGGTCGAAATGAGCTTCTACGAAGGAACCCAGGAAGGACTTATGCAGGCAATATTGCGAAACTTACTTAAAGTGATTGCGTTATTAATGATCATTTCTTGGAATTTTGTACTCTATAAGAGATGGGTTTTTAAGAGATAACGATACATCTCGTAGTCATTCCGTGCTTTAAGCACGGAATCCCGATTTTCCTATAGGTGCGTTTGAGTGGGCTTACGAGACTCCGCGGTCCCTCCCTTCCGGCAGGGCAGGTAATCGCGGAGTGACAGATGGGGCCAAAGCTAAACGTACATTCCCAAAACTTCCCTACTCTGCTTCTCCCACGAATTCTCTTCTACATACCTACGGACTTTGGAAAGTTCACTCTGATACAAATTATTATCTTCAAAGAGTCTTTTCACGCCATCAACGATGGTTTGTGGTTTGTTGTCGCCTATACGGTAGCCGACATCACCAAGATCACTAAAAATCGCGGAATTTGAAATAACAACTGGTCGTTGAGAAGCAAAAGAATATCGTACTGCCCCACTCGCCCCTTCTTGTAAATCGGAATATGGAAGTACTATCACATCTGCAATGTGTAACAATTTGATAATCTCTTGTTTTTCAATAAAATCCGAAACAAAGATGACATTATCCTCTAGATTATTTTCTTTAACCATCTCTTTCATCTGGTGAAAAACTGCTGAAGATGTTGAATTATCAGTATTTACAGCGTTGACACTCAACAACAATATTTGTGGAAAATCATTTTTTAGAATTTTAAGTGCATCAATTGTTTCTAACAATCCTTTGTGTTCGTGAATTAAACCATGGGAGGCAATTATAGGAGTGTTTTTTAATTCCAATTTTTCTCTGAGCTTAAGTTTGTTTTCATCAGTGAAAACTCTTACTCCATGTGTAAAGATTTCTGTATTATTCATACCACCCTGCTTTAGTTTCTCAAAGTCTTTTTGCGAATGGACAATTATTTTATCTACACGAGACACCTCTTCAGCATATTTCTTGAGATTAATTTCTGGAATAGAATGAATTGTCAAAAACACTTTTTTCTCTCTATTTTTTAATTCTTTAACAAGATTTGATAATGATTCGAGAGAATAAAATGGCCCATTGTATTGAATATGAACTATTTCAGGGCCAAACTTATCAATTTCTGACAAAGTGGAGGTAAAGTCTTTTTCCGAATATTCCCATGTTCTAACGATTTTTTCATCGTCCTTGAATACAATTTCAGCGTCTGAGTTAGCGAAGTATCGAACATCTTCAAAAGCTCCTTCGATCAAAGGGTATAAATCCCGACTGTATTCAGCAATTCCGCATTTAGAGTTGTACGTCGTTATTACAGCTAATTTCTGCTCTTTTAATGGTTTAATTTTCTTCAAATATTCTATGAATTCTAGTACTTTCTTAGAAGTCCACTCCCAAGTTAGAGTCTTGGCTGTGTTATATGCTTTCTCGACTTTTGAATTAACTTCCAACTCACCACGATTCTCGAAAAGATAACGCATTGTTTTCTTAAGTTGCTCAATGTCTGGTTCTGCCCAGAAGGAATTGTGCAAATCTAATTGAGACTCGGCTTTAACCAATTCGTAATCAATTAACCACGTATTTTCTTCGGAAACGAAATCCATCTGTCCACTATACGCAGTTGTAACGACAGGAAGCTGCTTTAACATTGCTTCAGCGACAGGCAATCCAAATCCTTCCGCCCTACTTGGAATAATTACAGCATCAACTTGTTCGTACAGAGAAGCAATCTGGCCCTCAGTTAAATTCAAATCATAGATAACGTCGATTTCAGGAGAATTGCTTTTATCCAAGTCTTTTAATAACTCGGGGATAATGTTTGATTCGTTTCGGTAAGTTTTAATCACAAGTGCAACATCTTCAGAAACATCAAACTCTTCTGTGAAAGCTTTGATTAATACATCCACTCCTTTTCGAGGTAAACCAGAACTTATATGGAGAAACTTATAGCTTTTTTTAGTTTTCAATTTATATTCTTCGGACTTTAATAAGTTTTGATTTATTCCTTCGCTGACATTCACAATCGGAATTGTCAAACCAGAGTTTCGCATGACTTGTAAGACATGTTCGCTGGTGACCATCAATCCATGTAACTCTCGATTAAATTCTCCAATAATTTTATGTGGAAAAACGGATTCCTCCCAAGCCAGATAGCCGATTTTTATGTCCGCATCAACTTTATCCAAGCCGAAACTGTGAGGGAATGTTTTGGGGAAAGTATTGATAATCGCAACTGCACTATGCTCTTTATCTTCAGCATACAAATCCTTGAGTAATGGATATCTTAAAAGATCATCTTTTGTAGGAAGACGATCAGCAAGATTGTGGTCACCCCAGAGCTTTATATCGTATTTATCTGTGAGAGATACCAGACTTGTCGCTAGTTCTCGGTTCACTTTCGCCAATGAATACTCAGTAGCAAAAGGTCCGATGATTCGAATTTCAGGCTTATTTTGACTCATCTTTATTTTTTCCTTCTAATTTATCGAGTCTTTCCTTTAAATCGCGATTTTCATTATATAAATGCATTAATAATGTGTATGAATTGTCATTGAATTTCTGTTGCCTCATAACACTCTTCTCGACTACGTTTCTCGCGACATTACCAATTTTTCCAAGTGTAAGATTTTTCAATTTGCCAATTATACCTGATTTCTCAAATAGAAAAGGCTCGTATATA
>CALMQQ010000215.1 GCA_937871845.1 uncultured bacterium | reverse complement strand
AGTGGTTGTGGCCATTCTGAGAACCGAGACGCGAACGAATGATGTTGTGGGTGTTGGACGTAGAGTGGTTGTGGCCATTCTGAGAACCGAGACGTGACCTGTTGGAGTGGTTGTGGCCATTCTGAGAACCGAGACGCGAATGGATACTGTTGTGGATGTTGAGTGTTGGATGTTGAGAGGTGGTGGCGATTGAAGACGCGTACTATTTTGGAATAACAGAAAACAAAAACAAAAACAATGGAAGTGGAGGTGGTTGAGGTAACTGAACAGAGGCTGAAAAAGCCCTTTCAATTATCTCATGGGAAAATTGATATTTATCGACTCTTTAACAGGATCGATTATGATAAAAACATTCAGGAACTATATTATCTCTTGCTAGAATACACCAACATTAACTTAGAAACCAGTTGAAATAATTCTAGTATTACTACAAATATGTAGTAAAAACTATTACTAAAGCAAGATGTCTATCGTTTTATCGCTCATTGTCAAGAATGAATCAAGAAACATAGAGCGTTTGCTGCATAATTTTTGTATTATCGAAGGAATTAAAGATGTCTTGATAGTCGATACTGGTTCGACTGATGATACTGTAAAGTTAACAAGACAATTCTATAAATCTAATAGTATTAACGGGATAACAATACAACATGTATTCTATGACAAAGAAACTGACAAAACATGTGAATGTCATCCTGATTCGTTATCGAAGAAGTTCAAGAAGTTCCATTTCGGGGAGAATCGTTCATTTGCGATAGATATGTGCTACAAAATGAAACCTCAATGTAGCTTTATCTTAATGCCTGATGCTGACTCGTATTTTGGACTTCTTGGAGGAGCAAATGTTAATAGAAGTGTAGGACTCGAGCAGTATGTACAGAAGTATGGCAAGGATCATAAACGATTTTACATTTTCCTTGCCGTTGGGAGTAATTTCTGGTTTAGACCTATTTTATTTTCTAATGACAATACTTGGAAATATAACGGGATATTGCATGAATATTTGACTTCGAAAGGCGTGAACATGAATTGGACTCCCGTTTATAATGCTGACAGAATCTTGCCATCACCTGATAAGATTCTGTCAGGTGATGGTGAGAAGTTCTATATGCAATCACATCGTGATGGTGGTAGAGGAGGTAGAAACGATGAAGTTAATGTTCCATTGAGGGATGCGGAATTTTTCGAAGAATTGCTTAATGAGATGAAACCTGACGAAGAAGACTATTGGAGATATGTCTATTACTGTTCACAGTCTTGGTATGAAGCCAAGAATTTTGACAAGTTTGATCATTGGGCGGAAATTATCTTTGAAGATCCGACAAAACATTGGATAGAAGAGGTGTACTGTACTTACATTCGTTGGATAAAGAGTTATCTATACAAAGAGCGTCCTCGAAATAAACTTCGAGTTACAGTTAATAAAGAAGATGAGCTAAACCACTTCATAGAGATGTGCGATCGTGGTATCAAACTAATTCCAAATAGAGCTGAGCTGTATTACTTTAAAGCCAAGAAATTTCTGGAATCAAAGATGAGCATTGAAGCTATCAAAGCTTTAGAGCCAGCTATTGACTTAAAACCTTATCCAACAGCTCATTTGACAGAATCTTACACCTATGATGGTTGTCGCGAAATGTACTATAAACTTAAACAACTGAAAGTGGGTCTTGTTGTAACATCTCCAGCAACAGAGATAGAGATATTAAACTCTGGTTATGCAGATTTCTTAACCAAGAACTGTCAGAGTGTACAGATCTTTAACTTCAATAATTCATTTACAGGATTGTTAAACTTCCCTCATGTTGATATAGGAATACCATCCGAAATCCCGACTTTAGTCGAGATCGATGAACTTGTTTTTGTAGAGACGATTGTCGATCTCGGCTTTAGTCGAGATTGTGGTGTTCCAAAGGTATTCTTGAGCTTAGGGAAAACAAAGAAAGTTTATTCTGACACTAACTTCAACATTGTGTGGACCCAAGAACCTCGGTTATTACAATTCCTTCGTTCACGAGGGTTTAACATGTTTAGGGTCTATGGCGAATCTAGCAAGACAATCCAGCTTGATACTAATAGCGTGCCGACGCAAGAAACGAACCTTTGCTTCACTAGTAAACGTAATCTTAATCCTAATTTGCTGCAATATGAGATGTTATTAGTACCACATTCACAACAAGACCCTAAACGAGATTATTACACGAATAGCTTAGCATGGAATATATTCCCATTACAACGAAAGGTTCTAAATAAATTTAACAATGATCCAGTGTCATTCTTTATCCATGCCGAGAAGTCGATGAACGACAACTCAAGTAATCTAGAAGAAATTCACGAAATGATGTCTGTGAAATTCAACAATTTGAGTCCTGAGTTTTATCTCACGGAGAGTATCGATAACCTCATTGCTATTCGGTTTATCAAGGATTTGTACGTGAAGCAGATCGTTAATAACCCAGTTCAACCTAACTATGAGTTATTCCAACGACCATTGTTGGAAGATGGAACAGTCGACAAAGAAGCAGCTATAATTAATGCGAAGAACAAGAAGATCATGATGGTAATGACAACATGTCGACGATATCATCTATTCCATCAAACGATGATTTCTATTCTTCGTAAGTTTCCCCGTCACGAATTAAACATGGTTCATACCTTCCTAATAGTTGATGATGGAAGTTCTGAGGAAGACCTAAAGAAGATGAGAGACAACTTTGGTTCACTGTTCGAAGTTGTCTCTAACAGCGATGTGCCGGGCACATCGAAGGGGCATCCATATAGCATGAATTACATTCGAGATCGTGTTATCCGTGAAAATTTCGATTACGTCGTTCATCTAGAAGATGATTGGATCTTCCTTGATTCTAAGAACTACATCAGTGAATGTTTAGACATCATGGAATATGACCCTAAAGTTAACCAAGTGATGTTTAACCGTAATTATCACTTGCGTGGAAGTGATGAGCTAATGTATATGAATGACTTTAATCGTGATGTTAAACGAGTTACTGCACGCAGCTCCAGGTATTATCATCATATGTACAACTCCAGCGGAACTTGGTTAGAACGGGCCGTTCATAACCAATATGACCCCGAAGTGTTGCACGATCCCATCGATCCGATGCGTCGAACTGAATCTTGGCCCGGGTTCTCATTCCATCCTAGCATGTACAGCGTTGCTAAAACCATTGCATTGATTGGTCCATATGTGACTCATAAGAAGTTTGAGCGTTGTTATTCCACAGAAATGTACTGGAATACACCATACACTACAGCGTTCCTTGATGACTTCTCGGTTTATCATAAGGGTAAAATACCCGGATTTGATGAACCAGATCAGAAACAGAACGCTTACGATCTTAACCCTGAAGCCAGACCTGGAGCTAAAATTCTTGTAGTTGCCAATCTTAAGCATAATGAGAAGTTCAGACAGTTCAAGGAAACCCATAAAGACGTTATTTACGATGTCTGTTGGATTGACGACTATTCTACCCTTAATCATGGTGTCTTCACAAATCCTCAACAAGTCATCGATTATCGTGAATCATTGTTGAAGAATCTTCCGATGTACAATGAAATCATTAGATGTGATGATCCTGTGGCTATACCCAATTTTGAAGGCCTAAGCTTTAGTTTCAAGATGGACATCGCCGGATATGACATTGGTCGCTTTGATAACACCCATTTCCAAATGACCATTGCACAAATGCATGAACTAACCGTGAAACTTGGTGGTAATGCCTTTAATACTCTCGGCTATGTGAAGAAAATCCCTCTGGATCTTCTTCAGAAGATCCAAATGTATCCCATGCCCTTCTT
>CALMQQ010000214.1 GCA_937871845.1 uncultured bacterium | reverse complement strand
ATTTTAATAGTTAACGGAGCAGCGCAAGGCTGTTCCCGACAACGGTAAAGTTCGTCTTCACTTCGTTCGACTCACTAATTGTTTCGTAAAGGCGCAGCAAGCTGCATCCTCATTCTACTTTATTAAACGGAGGCAAAAAGAATATTTTGTAAAACAAAATCTAATCTTTTTGCACTCTCGCCAGTGTATTTACTCGTAAACTCGTAAACACTCGCGGAGAGCATGGAACTTCGCTCGAACTTTTTTTCTTAAGTATCCGCAGATAAAGATACAAATACCTAATGTCTCTTTCAATTATATTAAAGGAAAACACATTATTCAAAATTTTTAATATCTCTCCATATTTGTAAATAACTCTGTAAATCCTCAGGGTGATGCTTGCGACATGAAGATATCCTTTTAAATAGAGAAATCTTAAGAAAATCTGATTTCCGATCTAAGTTAATTGGGAAGATTTTTAGAAACCTTGATAGACATGTATCGTAGTTTTTAGGATTAATTTGCTCAGGAGTAGAGCAAAAAGCAAATAAGAGATCATATAAAGGGTGACCTATTATTGGATCGGGATCAATTATCCCTAGAGGTTTATCAAACGTGTAGAAGATATTATGAAATCCGAAATCACCATGAATCAGATACTTCGTTGAGAAGTAATCATGAGAGTATCTTATTTTTATCAGGTCAACCAGTGAATTTAATTCGTCCACTTGAAAAATATCCGAGATATATTTATATGCTTCCTGCGATTGCTTAATAATGAAGTCAGCAAAAGACTTAGCTGTAAGAAATCCACTAAGAAACCCAAATCTTTCAGTTTGGGAAATTATTTTATACTTGCTTAAGAACGATTCTGTAAGAATCTCTAATATTTCTATCTTGCTGTAGTTTTCACGCAATTTCTTTAAATCTAGATAATCGATTATAAGCTCGTCTGGTTTTGAATATATTAATCTAGGTAGGTAAGGTAATTCTGAGTATTCTTTGTAGAAAAACGCTTGTGGAGAGATCGAGTTAACAGCACCTGATTTATATACATATTTTCTGTTTTTTGACGTTTTTAGGAGAAATATATTATCGCCAGACCCACCAGATAATCTCCTTGAAGAAGTGATCTCACAATCTAATATTAGTTCAATCTCCTGTACTTTTTTATGATTCATATTACATGTAAATTTTCACTCGAACATATGAATTATGACTTGAATAAAGCGTTAGTTTAAGCTTAAAAACCTACCGTTCTATCCTCCCTAAAATTTTAGTGCTTGCATATAAGCCTTATCGAAGATTCGGAGAGGACAGGATTCGAACCTGCGGTCCCTTGCGGAACATTGGTTTTCAAGACCAACTCATTAGACCACTCTGACACCTCTCCATATTAAATTGTAACACTTAGGTTTTTCCCTCTTCGCTATGCTACGAGGGACTAATTCGCGTAAGTTCGCCTTATGGCTCACTAACCGCTCATTGAGCAAGACCAGCTCATTAGACTTCATCCCGCCTTGGCGGGACAAGCTCTGACACCTCTCCATATTAAATTGTAATTGATTGGTTTTTCCCCTACGGGGATCAGTTCAGGTAAACTCTCCCCTCTTCTGACTTTGTCAGCAGATGGGATTGTTAACCCTTCACAGTCTAGACCAGCTCAAAATGCTCTGCTTGCCCTTCGGAGCCTTGGCAAAGAAGGGACACCTCTCCATTTTTTCTACGAAATTGGGAATTTCTATTAAATTGTAATACCTTGGTTTTTCCCCTATGGGGATTAATTCGCATAAGCTCGCACTACGTTTCGCTTGTGCTTGCTAACTCCTTAGTTATAAGACCAACACTATAAACATCATCCTACACTTACTTGAAGTGTAGGACATTCTCTTCCCGCAAATTCTTATGGATAAATTATATCAGATATATTCTTATATTCTAATTTTCCTAAACTTCTCTCCAATTCATTTGTTTTAATATGTTGTAATCTTTATTATTTATTTTAAAAAGAGAGGTAATTTGTATATACAATATAAATAATTAGAAAAAGAATTATTGGTGATTATTCTGATAATAGAAATTCAGTAAGAATTGCTTGATACTTTCTAAGGCTTGATATGCTAACCCATTCCTTATCAGTTCCGATTCCACCCCCAACAGGACCAAATTCTACTCCTGCGCAATTTACTTCTGTGAAATGTCTTGCATCAGATGAACCATTTGCACCATAAAATTTTACAGAGTTTTTTGTGAAATTCGATACAATTCTTTGTAGTTTTATTAAATTAGGATCTGTCTCTTTTACATATAAACTGGGTTCATTTACTACGATTTCAATTTCAAAAGTATTATCTAACAATGACTTAATATTATCTAAAATTGTTTCGCTATCTTCGGGTATATAACGGATATCTAAATCTATAGTGCATTTATCTGGGATTTTATTGAAACTCTCGTTTGTGGTAGAAATATTACTTAAATTCAAAGTAGATTGCCAAGAATCTTTTAGGGGAATGGGAAAAGTCTTTTCAAGCTGAGTCAATAAATTATGCATCTTCCAAATTGCGTTTTTCCCTCGCCATGGATATGCTCCATGAGCTGTTTTTCCCTTTGTTGTTATTCTCAGCCAGATAATACCTTTAGCTTTATTCACTATATTAAATCCTGTAGATTCACCTGCAATAACGAAATTACTTCTTACCCCTTCTTGTATTTGGTACTTGGTTCCATCAAATCCACCAGTTTCTTCATCTGTAACTAACTGTAGTCCAAGTGGATATTTTACTTTTTTAGCAACATTGTTAAAAACAGAAACAAGTGAGGCGACGTTACCCTTCATGTCCATTGCCCCGACACCATATAATCTATCACCTGTAATTACGGGAGTAAATTGTTTTTCTTTCCCAGGTATAATATCAAGATGACCATTTAAAATATACTTGAAAATTTTAGGTCGTTTACTTCTGTTATACACTAAAACACTATTTTTCCCGTTTGATTTAAAATTCTCAATAGTATAATCAGTTAGAGAGCTCAAACATAAATCTAATGCTTCATTTAAAGCCTTTGTATTTCCTGGAATAGTTTTGATTCTAATTAATTTTTTAGTTAGATTAAGCATCGCTAGATAGGTTAGGATAAATTGGAAGCCAGTGAGTGAGTCCATTACCATGAACATTATTCTTTTTCCCTTCCCTAGAACCTGTTGGGATCGCGGATCTGAATCCACCCATAAACCGTGGTAAACCACCCACAAGAGAAAAGAAGTTTCTGTCAATAACAATTGTTGGAACACCGTTTATAATTGCCTCGGGATTCTTTAATTCGGGTTGAACGACATAACATCCTCTTTCTTCGATGTCTCTTAATAATTCTCTTAAACCGTTTACTTTACGGAAATTTAAGGTGTGATGACCGTAGGCTCCGTATGTACGTTTTAATGGTTTAAATCTCGTTCCTTTTTCTCCATTTTCTACTTCTGGAACATCGATACCTCTCAAAGCTAGATGGTGAGCATAAACTTCTGAAATTAGCATTCCACTCGGAGCAGTTTCAAGCAGTTGTTTAATTTGTTTTAATGATTGCGTACTTACATGATTGCTATCGTGTGTAAGAAGGTCCAATCCAAAAGCTTTAATTACACCATGCTTTAAATCTATTCCTAGCTTAGATAATTGTTTCATGCCTTGTTCACTAAAAACGCTTGAAATAGGTAATTGATCAAAAAGTTGTAATAAGAGGTCTCTTTCAAGATCTTCATATAGATGGATCGCAAAATTTTCGTCAGCATCCTGCAAATCTGTGTTTGATCGCGATACATCTTTAAATCCTCTACCTGATAAATCAAAAACTTGCTGTTTTAGTATAGGTGAATAATAATTAGCACTAGGTAAAAATTTCTTAATTTGTTGGAGAACCACCTCTCTAAGAAATCTTTGAGAATATATTTTGTTTAAATCTTCCGATCCATTAATTTGCAATCCCATCCCGATTGTCTCCATATATTCCTTTGTATCATTAATCATTTGGGATAAATCCATATCAGGTCCGTCTATATCTAATGTTAAAGAATACATTTTTATGAGCCTTCTTTTTATATGATTTTATTTTATTTAAGAGTTTAAAGTTATTAAACTAAGTACAGAAAAATAGAATTCTTTTAATTCTCATAGTTGACAAAGTAATAAAATATTATTTCGTCTTTGTTCCAATTTCGTATTTTATCTAAAAGAGTTTTCTTATTCTTGGAAAGTAAAATGAAATTCATTCTTTGTTGAGCGAATTTGAAGATGATCCATGCAATAACCAAAGAACATACAACATATATTAAATAGTCTCTTTCAGTTTTAAATTCAATATCCAATTTTTTTTGACAGCCTTAAATTATCAAGAGCCCTAAAATCATCCCAATGCCAACCAGTCCAACTGTATTATGACGATATAAAATTAAGGGCCGAATATAAAGTATTGCTATCGCTAAAATAACAAACAATATATTAGTAAAAACTATT
>CALMQQ010000213.1 GCA_937871845.1 uncultured bacterium | reverse complement strand
CTTCTCGGTTTCGAGCAATACGTTCGCTAAAATTGGAATGTTCGGTCGAGAGCTAACTGCCTTATTTATGTACAGTAAAGCTTTTGCAAGATTTTCTTGTATTAAAGAGATTTTCATTACTATATATATATTAATTAAAAATAGTAGTAGTTATATTAGTGTACGTGTATAAGTGTATATTTATTTCAATTTGATTGTACAGAGAACTCTTATAGAAAAAAACTGATGTGTATAATTTATGGATAAGTTTTTTTCATATTTCTGATTATCTATGTGTCTTATTCTTTTTCGGTATTACCCAAAAGTGGACAAATTTGTGTAGAAAATCAGTAAAGTTCGTTAATTTTTTCTCTGATTAAATTTACTTGATCTTTGAATCCTTCATCGAGCATTATCTTACTTTTAATTTTATCTACAGCATGGATAACTGTTGTATGATCTTTTCTATTTAATAAACTAGCAACATCTTCGAGCTTGTATGAGAAATCTTCTCTTAATATGTACATACAAACCTGTCTAGCGAATGCCACGTCTGCTGTTCTTCGTGGACCTTTTATATCTTTCGCTGTAACGTTTAGCTCTGTTGCAACTTGCTTAATTACTTGAGGGGCTTTAATTTTTTTTCTTTTGTTCTGGTCATCTCTTCCTAAAATGTGCTTCACCTCTTCAAGAGATAAATCTCCATCCTTCATGTTGTTGAAGAGTGCAATCTTTTGAAGTGCTCCTTCTAATTCTCGAATATTGTCTGAGATATTGCTTGCGATAAAGTCTAGTATGTAGTCAGGAAGATCTCCTCCAACTTGTTCAATTTTCTTTTCTAGAATAGCCAGCCTCGTCTCATAGTCAGGCTTTGCTATGTCTACCGTCATTCCTCCTTGAAACCTAGAACGCAATCTGCCTTCGAGATTTTGAATTTCCTCTGGGGGTCTATCAGAGACTAGAATTATTTGCTTTTTATCGTTATAGAGGACATTGAAAGTATGGAAGAATTCTGTTTGTGTTTCTTTCCATTTATAAATGAATTGAATGTCGTCTATAATTAATAAATCAAGGGTTCTGTATTTTTCTCGGAACTGTGTACTTCTGTTCGATCTAATAGCATTAACCATATCTATCAAGAATCTTTCACTTGAAATATATAGAATTTTACTTGTAGCGTCTCTTTCAAGAATTTCTCTAGCGATTGCCTGTGCGAGATGTGTCTTCCCTAGTCCAGTATCTCCATAGATAAATAGCGGATTATAAGAAAATCCTGGTTTCTGTGAGACACTTTTTGCTGCTGCGTGGGCTAATTTGTTTGACGGTCCAACAATATAGTTGTCAAAGTTATATGACTCATTTAGAGAGGCTCTTTTCAAAACATGAATATTTTCCTCTGCAGGGGAGTAATTTAATAATGGTGAACTTGCTGATACGGAATTATCGGTTACAGGATTTCTTTTGTTGGCTAGTTTCTCATCTATATTAAAATCAATTTCAAGTTCTCGTCCGACTATATAAGACAAGGTTTTTGTGATTGTATTGTAGTGATGCTTTCTCAACCAATCGGCAGTATAGGAGTTGTTCACACCAATTTTGCCTTCTTTATCACTAAGTTCTAGTA
>CALMQQ010000212.1 GCA_937871845.1 uncultured bacterium | reverse complement strand
CGCAAATTCTATTGATGTTCCTCTTGATGTCGACCCTGCATTTGAAATTCGATACAGTAACACTTATTCCGGCCTGGTAAATGCCATCCAGGCAGAGACTAGAAGTAATTTTTGGAAAGTTCCACTACTTGGAAGTGCTGTTGGTTCTGGAGTGATTAACAACAAATATCCTGAACAACATTATATCGATCCATTTTTAATTAGTAAGAGAAACTCTGGCTCAGGATTGAACAATTTTTCGAAATTCAATCTAGAAGATGAGGCGATCGCAATTATTGTAAAAGATGAGGATCATGAATTTGAAGATTCTATAATCCCTAAAAACGAAGTATTGATGGAAGATTTATTGGCTCGTGGACCTGTATGCGAAGATATTGTAGGTGATCCAATAACAAAGATTCATTATGGTCCTGATGAAGGAGTTTCTGATAGGGCAATCTTTGGTTTTGCGGATGATGAAGGTAGTTTCGAACACATAGTACATGCAGAAAACAACGATATAACCACAAGACAGCTTTGTGATTATCAATTCCATGAAGGTCGTGTGGTAGGAGCTGATTGTACAATAGATGGGATAACATTTAATGAGGGAAATATAGGTGCTACCTTAGTGGGTGCAGGACTTATGAGTTACCTATCCGTTCCCACACAACCACCTCCAGCGCCTACCGGAATACCTGTTGAAGGATTTGATACTTGTCCTGACGAGAGCTTCTGTGGAAAAGATTTTGATTGTGAAGATTCAATGTTAGCACTCTATGATCATTGTAAAATGACGGTTGATGAATTCAGTATAGGGATTGGTGGAAATCCATTTATCAGGCAAGAACTACCAAATGGTTGGAGAGATCTTCAAGTGTTTGGACTAAACAAAGTAATGGATTCCATGTGGCACAATGAATTTGTACAATATAACTACCCTATCCGCCATGAAAATATTGGAATTGATGTTAACCAGGTAGTGAGTATGTATGATCAACAACAACCAAAATGCAGCATCATGCCTGACAGTAGAAAACCTGTTTATTGGAGTGATGACCCTGACCCTGCAACCGCATCAGTCATTGACAAGGCACAACAAGTTTGCAGACGTGTTCCACCATATAACTGCAATTGTAGTGCTTCAAACTTCACAACTTGTATGATTGATTGTAAAGCGAACTTTACTCCACCTCCACCATTGGAAGACATCGGGCTACCTAT
>CALMQQ010000211.1 GCA_937871845.1 uncultured bacterium | reverse complement strand
AAATATATGTAGCTGCGCTAATTGTTGTGGTTCCGATTTTCTCGTTTTTCTTTATTAGGGTCACAAAGAGAACAAAGCTCTATCCTGAATTGAAAAGAAAAACGCTGAGACTAGTTCTTGTTTACATAACGATGATTATCACTAGTATAGTTGTCATAGTTGATTTAATCATTGTTCTAACCAGGTTTTTAGGTGGGGAGATAAATTTAGAGGCGGTTTTTGATACGCTTATCATTGTCGGAATAAGCGCACTAATCTTCATGTATGCACTAAATCAAACTAAAGAAGACAGAAAAATAGAATGAAAAATTACTATACGTTTGTGATAATCCTATGGATATTTGCTAGTGTATTAGTCCTTGCATTAATAGGTAACCCATTTGACTTGGTCAAGATGAATTATGATAAAGCGATAGTTAAGGAGATAAGAAATATCAGTGAAAACATCAAATCTCATTATAGACAAAAATCTTCCCTGCCTTTTCAGATTGACGATTTGGATTATTATGACAGTGATTCTGAGCAATACAAAAATGATAAAACTGGAAAACATTATGAGTATCGGAAATTAGATGAATTCAATTATAAAATATGTACAGACTTTCCTATGAGTGCGGATGAGAAAGACATTGAAAATCATCGTTACTATTACTTTTATGATAATTCAGAGGTAAAAACTTTGGTTCATGATGAAGGATATGATTGCTTGGAGTTCGAGGTCCTTTCAAATCCATATGACCCATACTATTACAAACCTCAGCCAACAAGTATACCCGCTCCCACACGAATTGTAAGTCCCACAGTATCTATATCATCATCCGGTACTAATAAATTTACTGATTTGGAGACTGGTGATGTTGAAATTGTGGCTCTTTATACTTATGGTGATAAGATTAGTATTGATGTTGAGAATGCATTTATGCCACTAGTTAAAAACACTAGTGATACTGAAAAAGCTATTGTATTTGAACACAGCATTAACGATAAAGTAGTTCGGACGACCTCTCCAATAAAAGTACAAGCTGGTGAATTCGGACCCTTTATCAATACAGCGTATACTTGGAAGTATACAAACAATGCACAATTAGTGGGTGATACAACAAACTTCAAATTTACCATGAGTTACGATGGTGACACTAATTCGAACAATAATTCAATAAGTTATTCTTTCGTCAATGTACGTGACAAAGTAGTAGATAGAAGTTGCTTGGAAACTTCTCCAAGTGAAGTAGTTGATTACAAAGATAGTAATACGGTTTATATGAACGAATTATCCCTCCAGGATTATTGTGTTGATGACACTGCAGTGAAATTCTTCTGTGTTAAATCAGACTACGAGGGGTGGTACGATGCTTACGAATACACTACCCGAGCTTGTGAAAATGGGTGTAGTAGTGGTGCATGCACTTAAGACTTAGCGTTATTAAATTTCTGATGTCTACATAAATTAAACTTCTTAGGGATATTCGTTAATTTTCGATTCTATTATGCCAAAGTTCAA
>CALMQQ010000210.1 GCA_937871845.1 uncultured bacterium | reverse complement strand
AATCGAATAAGTATGAATTAGCCCTCCAAATGGAGGGCTTTTTTATTGCCAAAACGATTAGTTAGTGGGACAATTTGGGATAATTCTGTTTAACGAATGATAGGACGAAACACTAAAATCTTTCTTGCAACTCAACTTACCCATTCGTTGATATTCACTATCCCAATTTGGATTGTTTTTTATCAAAACTATGTAACACCGAGTCAGTTAGCGGTAATTGTAATGCTCACATATGCTGTCCAAATGATTATGGAATTGCCAAGTGGAGCATTAGCTGATTTGATAGGTCGAAGAAGCACATTAATTATTTCATTTCTATTAGGGGCGATAAGTTATATTTTAATTTCATTTGGAACATCCTATCTCTACTTTGTTATTATCAATGTCATTGTTGGGATTAGCGACTCATTTAGATCAGGGGCGGAAGAAGCGATAATTTACGACACATTCAAAGAGAAGGATTCACACGAATTCGAAAAAATTAACTCAAAAGGCAATTTGGTTTATCAAACAGGGCTCATAGTTGGAACCATATCTGGAGGACTATTGTATAGTGTTAATGTTTATATACCTTTTATACTTTATGGAATGTCTTTGTTAGTCGGCTTTCTATTAACATTCTTCTATATTGAACCCAAAATTGACTCTGAAAAATTCACATTGAATAATTACATCAAACAGATTAAAACCGGAACTAAAGAAGTATTCAAAGATAAGTTAACAACCTATACATCTTTGTTTTATATCGCAGTAGGGGGTATTACCTGGACGAATGCATTGTATTTCGGATCATTTTTTATGGTTGGGTTGGGTTTTGATGATGCGCAAAGAGGTTTTATTCAAGGTGGGACTAGGTTAATAAATGCATTATTATTCACGTATATTTTAAAGAAAATAAAGTTGAGTGAAAGGTTTAAAATTGTAATATTTCCAATTATCATGACCTTAGCTTTTCTCCCTGGAATATTTCTTGAAGGGTGGGTGGGTGTGCCATTTTTTGCGCTCGCATTACTTACAACGACTGGAAGATGGATACTCTTAACTCCAATTACAAACAAAATGTTCAGTTCGAAAGTGCGTGCGACTGCAATCTCTGTGATGAGTCTGCTTATTGGATTCGTTTATCTGTTTTTGGTGGGGATTTCCGGTTTTGTGGTAGAACGATACGAGATTGGGGGGATGTATACAGTGCTTGGAGTTATGACTATAATATTCGTTGTCCCACTAGCATATTTATTACTTAAAGTAAGAACTAGTACCAATGAAACTCAAGTACTACCCGCAAGTTGAAAAGTTTGTAATTGATACATTTACTAAAAATGGTGATGAAGGTGGAATTCCGCATCTTTTAAAAACTGTGGAGTTTATCAAACTTCTTAAAACTGATGCGGACGAGGCAATGCTTATCGCTGCTATAGCACATGATATTGAAAGAGGTTCTAAAAGTAAACAGCCATCAGAGATAATTAAAAAGCAAGGTTTTAAAGACGAAAATCATCTCAAGTATCACCAAGAGGAAGGTGCACGTATCACCGCAAAGTTTCTCAAGAATATCAACGCTGATAAAGATATGGTTGAACGTGTAGTAATGTTGATTTCAAAACACGAAGTTGGAGGAAATACAGATCAAAATCTACTGAAGGATGCTGATAGTATGAGTTTCTTCGAAACTAATGTTGAGCATTTCGTATCGAAAAAAGTTCATGAGTATGGCTATGAGAAGGTGAAAGAAAAACTAGACTGGATGTTTAATAGGATTACACAGGATAGAGCGAAAGAGCTCGTGAGGGAGAAGTATGAGGAGGCAATTCATCAGCTGGAAATGAATTCAAGCAAGTCCTAATTAATTCAATTATTTTTATAAAAAGTGGAGAAGATTCTTAAATTTACACCAGAACTTACACAGCTGATCAAAGATGGGTCT
>CALMQQ010000209.1 GCA_937871845.1 uncultured bacterium | reverse complement strand
TTTTCAAAAGAAGCAGAACTATTTTCTGAAGGGAAGCCGATTGAATTGCTAGATGGTTTCAAATTAATAAAACTGATCAAGTTAACGGAAAGTAATAAAAAGGTAGTTATTCCTAAAGTAACACAATCTGTATGTCCAAAATGTGGTAGTAGTTTAATATTAAAAAGTGGTAAATACGGGGAATTCTATGGGTGTACAAAATATCCAGAATGTAAGTTTACAAAATCTACTTAGTAACTAGCTTATAGTGCTACCCACCATAACTGCATCAGTAACATTTTCATTTTCATCAAAACTAACCTCCCAAGTTCCAGAATCCCCCGCAGTGGGGTCAGGAAAACAACCGAAGAAAATTTTAAATTTGAATTTATCTAGCTTTGTCACGTTTATCACATAGGGATCGGGGTTTCCGAATGAAATTACCGACGTATCTGTTTGTTCACCTTCCAAAATCTCATCAATCGTTTTTCCTTCCTCGACTTCCTCCAAGAAACATTGGACAGCTAATATCCCATCATCTTCTGTGACAAATTTCAAAAAGTTTAGAAATTGTTTCTCTGTGAGAGGGAAGATGGTTTTTCTTCTATTTGTCATGAAAAGTGATTAGTATAATTATTAACGAAGTTTGTTATACAATAATATATCTTTGAGAAATAAGGAATGAAAGACAGGAAATTTACACACATTTTCTTCGATGTTGGAGGAGTAGTGATACTAGATTTCTCCGGAAACAACAAATGGGAAGAAATGCTGCAATCTATGGGCGTTGATGATGAGAACAAGGAGAGATTTCTTGAAGTTTGGAACAAACATAAACCCAGAAGATGCATCGACTTTGATGTGGATTCGATGATTGATGAGTTCCGCAATCATGTGGGATTAGAATTATCTGAAGATTTCTCTTTTCTTGACGAGTTTGTAAATCGCTTTGACCCCAATCCATCAATTTGGCCAGTTCTAGATTACACTCAACAACACTATAAGGTTGGACTAATTACCAATATGTATCCGCGAATGTTAGATAAAATATTCCAACGAAGTGATTTGGTGCCAGATATTTCTTGGGAATGTATTATTGATAGCTCGGTCGTTAAATTGCAAAAGCCAAATAGGGAAATATATGAATTTGCTTATAAAAAGATTGGTACAGACAAGGATGATAAGGTCCTTTTTATAGATAATTCAGAGGAACATTTGGTAGTACCCGAAAAACTAAGATGGGATACATTTCTATATGATCCAACAAATCCAAAAAGTTCAAGTGAAGTGTTATTAAATTTAGTTAAACTATAATTAATATGTCAGACGCACAAATTGGGTTTCTCATTGCACTTTTTGCATGTATTGTCGGAGGAGCGTGGGTAGTCAAAAAGAAGAATTAACAATTTTAATCAAAGAACTTTTTTTATCTCATTCCAATTCTTGAGCTGGATAGGGAATTCTTCTTTCAATTCTTCCGAAGTCTCCTCTGCTATAAACAAAATCGGCAATCCAACTGCTCCAAAAATTGGTACATCCGAGTCACCATCTCCAATAGCAGCACATTCTGTCGGTTTGATTCCTGTTTTATCACAAAACTCCATCAAGAAGTCCAATTTTTCTTCGCCCCGACTAAGTTTGTAATCGAAATCTATTAAATAACCCGAATCATCAAACCTAAATTTAGTGGATGAGTAAAAATTATTAATCTCTAGTTTTTTAGCGGAAACTTCAACGAAAATATCAATCGCCCCAGAAATTATGCATAAAGTGTACTTTCCCCTCAAATAACAAACTGCATCAACTGCTCCATTCCTAAATTTCACATTATTGAATATTTCCCTGATGTCATTGATATGTGTTCTTCCCGTCTTCATCCAAAGTTGAATCAAAGCTTTTTTTGCTTCTTCGTATTCTAATTTCTCGCTTTTATAATTTTCGTAAATCTGTGTATGTGTATGTTTGTCTGCCCCAATCAGCTCAGTGAACTGAAGCCATGAAGCTTCGTCCGTCGTTAAAGTTTGATCTAAATCTAGAATTATTACTTTAATATTTTCCATCTTGTGAATAAACATTGGATTATTATCTCATGTACTATGCAAAAAAATCGTATTCAACTATTTTATTAATATACCCAAATCGCATTTCCGCAATACATTTACCCTCGAATAAGGTATACTCTATTTACTTTTACAATTTAATTCAATTAAATGCCAGATTTTAGACAAAAAAATTATTCAGGTGGAAATAGAAACTTCAGAGGTGATAGAGGAAATTTCCGTGACCGAGACAGAGGTAACCGCAACTACAACGATCGTGACGGAAACAAAGAAATGTTTGATGCAGTTTGTGATAATTGTGGAAGAAATTGCCAAGTGCCTTTTCAGCCTACAAGCGGAAAACCAATTTTCTGCAGTGATTGTTTCAGAGATAAACGAGATGGTGATGAAAGACCTTCAAGAGGGAATTTCAATGCTCCTCAATCTTCATCCAATTCATCAAAAGATTTGTCAGCTTTGAATAGTAAATTAGATAAGATTATCTCACTACTAGAAAGACAATTAGAGCAAAGTACTCCTAAACAAAAGGAAACCGCTATGATTGTTCAGCCTGAAATGGCTATAGTGGAGGAGAAACCTAAAGCTAGCGCTAAAAAGGTCGTCGCAAAGAAATCTACAGCGAAAAAAGCTCCAGCGAAAAAGACTGCAAAAAAGTCTAAATATTTAGAGGAGTAAAAGTTTCGAAATTCTCGAATCTAAAAAAGATAGATAAGCACTAATAGTGTCAAAACTATCCCTATGAATGCGTTTCTAAATCCAGATAATTGATAGAGGATATACACAGCATCGTTACCTAGCTTCTTTTGTGAGGTAGATGGTCGATATTTTTTCTCGCCAAATTGTTGTAGTAGCCAGTAAATCATTTCTCCGAGTCCACGTAGAGTAAGGAATACACCAATTTCGAGCAGCATAAACTTCCAACTAAAGATTCCTGTTATTAGAATGAAAATCCAAATAGGAATAATTTCAAGAGCATCACCTTTTACATAGACATGTAACTGTCTTAGAATAAAGTTCGGCTTAGAATAAAACCATTTATCAGTTAATTCTCCAGATTTAATTTTTTTTATAACTTTTATAGCGCTCATTTTGCGTAAATATTGACTTTGTATAGTTAAATAACTACGATTATCTTAATTAATTATATATCATGTACAAGTCAATTCCCACTTTTAGCAGAGTAATCACTATTCTAACAGTAGTGACTACATTGTTATTTTCAGTCTATAAAGGCGGTTTTTTAGGGTTAATTTTGTCTGC
>CALMQQ010000208.1 GCA_937871845.1 uncultured bacterium | reverse complement strand
GATCCATCAAGATTGTATCTTACTCTTGCAGCTCTCCGTTCGTCTTCTTCCTCGCAAAGGTTACAGCTAGATCCGACAGATACGTAGATTTTCTCGTCAGGTCCTATCACTACTGTCCTTGTTGTGTGGCCACCGTCGGCAGGAAGGTCATTAACCAAAATGACGAACTCATCGAAAGTCCCATCAGATTTTATGCCTTTCAATCGAGTGATTTGATGTTCTTCTGCTACATAAAGGTTGCCATTGTAATAATCAACACTATGAACTGATCTTAAGTCTGATAAAACTGTAATCTTGGTTTCGGCTACATTGTCACCATCTTCGTCTTTTAGCAACAAAACTTCACCGGAACCTTTATCAGCGACATAAATGTTTCCATCATCATCAAAGTCAAAAAACCTAGGTGCTCTCATGCCACCTGCGTAGACACTTATTTCATAACCCTCTGGTAGATTTAGTGTCCTTGGTTCGCTAAATGCACCACTTTGATATAACTCGGGTACTATTAATTGTTTAGAGATTAAATTAACCAAATCACGTTCTTCAGCTTCAGGTGATGTAGGATTGAGATTATTTTGTGAAATTTCATCTTCGGAAATATTGAAATTCAGGAAAGAGGTGTTATTTTTGAGAAATACGACCCCAATGATTATGAGCATTAAGATTAATAGAAGGAAAAATATTAAATATTTTTTCATTGTTAAATTGGGGTATATTTAATTTTAACATATTGCAATATTATCCTTAAGTCTCAATTCATATATGACTATGTGCACTATAGAATTGATAATTTGCTATAATCTCATAGTTTAAATCAGAATAATGGACAGTAAAATAAAAACAGTCGTATCAGGAATCACTCCCAGTGGAAATATGCTCCACATTGGGAACTATTTTGGCGCAATAAAGCCTCATCTAGAACTTCAAAATGAAGTTGAGAATGCTTACTATTTCATTGCAGACCTGCATGCACTCACTACTGTTAAAGATAAAACTGTATTAGAAAACAATATTAAAAATGTCATACTCGACTATTTAGCTCTTGGTTTGGACCCTGAGAAAGTTGTATTTTTCCGACAATCTCAAGTTGAGAGTCATAGTGAACTTGCAGTCATATTAGCTAACTACATTTCATACGGACAGATGCAGAGAATGCATGCCTTTAAAGATAAACTTCAGGAAGGTGAAGTGGTGGAGAATATTAATATGGGTCTCTTTAATTATCCGATTTTGATGGCAGCTGATATCCTGCTATACAAACCATTTGGAGTACCAGTCGGAGAGGATCAGAGGCAACATATAGAACTTGCTAGAGATATCGCTGAGAATTTTAACAAGACCTACAAAACAAAATTTTTCCCACTTCCTGTACCAATGATAGATAGAAAAAAAGAAATTTCGAAAGTAGTTGGAACCGATGGTGTTAGAAAGATGAGCAAAAGTATTGGGAATGTTATCGGAATTTTTGATGATGAAGAAGTAATTCGGAAGCAGATTATGAGCTGTTTTACAGATCCAACTCGAATAAAGGCAACAGATCCAGGTAGGGTTGAGGGTAATCCTGTATTTATTTTTCACGATTTATTAAATGACAATCTTGAGGAAGTGCAGGATTTAAAAAATCGATATGTGAAAGGTGAAGTGGGGGATGTCGAAGTTAAAGAGAAACTATTTAATGCGCATCAGAGATACTTTACTGAGGCTAGAGAGAAAAGAAAACAATTTGAAAACGATGAAGATTCGGTTCAGGCTATTCTTGAGAGGGGCAGGGTCCGGGCAACAGAAGTTGGTATGAGAACTCTGGTAGAAGTGAAGAATTTAATTGGACTTTAATACATCTTGTTATGAACATAGAAGGCAGAAATCCAGTACTAGAAAGTCTCAGAGCAAATCCAGAAAATGTGATGGAGCTTTTCATTCGTGATAGAGTCAACAAAGACGACAAAATGTATGAAATCGTTAAACTAGCGAAGAAACACAAAATCAAAATGCGTTTCGTAAAGTTGGATTTTCTCGAAAGAGTTTCAGACACTGGCAAACATCAGGGTGTTATTGCGGTCAGGTCTGCATTACCTGTTTTATCCTTTAGGAAAATTGTGGAAGAAGGTGATGACGATATGATGTTAATTTATATCCGAGAATCTTTTAATGAGTTTAATATTGGTTCGATTATCCGTACTGCTGAGTGCACAGGTGCAAGTGCAGTTGTGCTTTCTCCAAAGACGAAAATCACACCTCAGGTTATCAGAGCATCGATGGGAGCAAGTGAAAATGTTCCTATTGTCCACGAGGGTTTATTTACAGCTATCAAAGAATGCAAAGATGCAGGCGTAAAAGTTGTGGGAATCGAAGTATCTGGAGAAAAGTTTTATCATGAGGCGGATTTGACTGGTCGAGTGATGTTTATAATCGGTGGTGAGGATCGTTCATTAAGCGACGCGATTATGAACAAATGTGATGAAGTAGTAAAAATCCCCCTAGTAGGTCAAATCAATTCCCTAAACATGAGTGTCGCAACGGGTGTGGTGATGTACGCGAAACTGAGACAAGATGTAGAAATGTAGGGATTAAAAAATTCTCTATTTTCAATAAACCTGGCTATGCGTTCCGACATTGTGAAAAGTAGCGATGTCTCCTTTGATAGTTAATATGACGCGTATATCGCCAGTAATCGAAAGTGAGTAGTAATTATCTTTATTCCCTGCAAGTTTATGTAATTTCAGTATTGGATGTTGTGGGTTTTTTGCAAATAAAAGAACTCTTTGTTCAAATTTTTTCGTGAGCTTGGGGTTTGGATGAATCCGTATTTTATAATTTCTAATAAACTGTTTGGTAGCAGTAATTGTCATAATTTATCAAGCTGGTCTATAAATTCTTCGGCAGTATATGTTTTTGTAGTTCCATCACGTAATCCCTTATCAACAATTGCTTGCTCTCTCTCATATCTATCGAACATCTTGCTCTGTACGGGGCGTGAGAAGTCTAGACTGACTTCATCATTTACAAAACTAGCGAGAAAAACTCTCACAAGTTCTTGCACCGATGAAAAACCATGAGCTTCGGCCTTTACTTCTGCTAACTTTTTAATTTTAGTTGATATTGGTATTTGCAAGTTAGTTTTGTCTTTCATTGTAATATATTAAAATAATATGATTACAATGATAACATATATTAGTTAAGATTCAGAATTCTGGATTTAAGACTCAATTTATCTTTCTCGTAATAAAACACTTTAGCTAATAATAAAACTTGGAGAATCAAATAGCTTTGTATTCCAAAGCAAACTACTTCTTTAATAGGCTATAATATCCTTTATGAAACATATCACTAAAACCAATCTAAAACTCCTCGGTAAAATTGCTCTCGTAGTAATAGCCATCTTTATTGCTCAAAAATACCTTTTTATCCCACTCATTAATTCTAATACTGTAATCAAATTCACAGAAGAATCAGGCAGATGGGTATATCTGATTATAATTTCATACACCATTTTTTCTCATGTACTAGCTCCAGTTGCTGGTTCTCCAGGAGTAATAATGGGCGTTTCTTTGTATGGGATTAAGACCGGATTGGCTCTTTTGTACATTGCCAGTTTTATAAGTTGCACAATCAATTTTCACATAGCTAGAAAATACGGCAGAACTCTTGTGCTAAGACTTGTCGGTAAAAAAGCCATGAAAGAAGTTGATGAGTTTAC
>CALMQQ010000207.1 GCA_937871845.1 uncultured bacterium | reverse complement strand
ATTTACGGCCAAGAAATTGAACTCTAAGTGTTTCATTTTCTTCAAGGGTGGTAACTTTTTCAAGCAGGGGTTTCGCTGTATCAATCAAATTCTTGACGTCATCTAGCGTTTTTTGTAGGTCAGGTTTTGATGCGCTCATGTGACACTAAGTAGTGTTTTTATTTTTTGACTGCTTTGACTACTTCAGCAAAAGCGTCTTTGTTATGTAGTCCAAGTTCAGAAAGAATTTTTCTGTTTAGGTGAATATCATTTATTTTTAGTTTATTGATGAATTCACTATACTTCATATCATGTTCGGATAGTGCTGCGTTTATTCTTTCTATCCAAAGTCTTCTGAAATCTCCTGATCTCTTTCTTCTATGTGCATATGAATATTGACCAGCATGAAGCATTGCTTCCTTTGCACGTCTATAAAGTTTAGAATACGAAAGTCTATAACCTTTTGTGCTATTAAGAACTTTTTTATGCTTTTGATTTTTTGATTTGCCTCTTTTAACCCTCATTTAATTACGATAATAAACTAATAATTTTCTTAGACTCTGTTTTGCTTCCTAGAGAGCTTTTGCCCTTTTTTCTAGCTTTTTGCTGTGAAGTTTTATTTGCCTTCAAATGTGCATTATCACCTTGTCTATTGTGCATAATTTTGCCTTTCCTGGTTACTCGAAACCTTTTGGCTGTTGCTTTATGTGTTTTTTGTTTGTTTTTCATCGTTATTAATTGTTTTCTTAACAGGTCTAACTATTAATGAAAGATCTCTGCCATAAAATTTAGCTGGTTGGTCATATTCTATTTTACCTTCCAGATTAGTAAGTACTTTATTTAATACTGATTCAAGTTGTTCTCTAGCAACCCTACCCTTTGCCTTGATTGTTATCTTAACAGGATGTTTTTTAGCTAGAAATTCTTCAACTTTGGTTAGTTTGTGAGTCAAATCACCATCTCCAATGAAGGATTTAAACCACATCTCTTTTATTTCAACACCTTTGCCTTTGTTCTCTTTTCGCTTTTTTTCCTGTTGGTACTTGAATTTTGACCAAGACATGATTTTACCTACTGGTGGGTTAGCTTTTGCAGCAACCTCAATCAAATCAAGTTCTCTTTCTCTAGCTATTTCTAAAGCTTGAGCCAGGCTGATTACTCCTAGACTTTCTCCTTCTTCATCAATCACAAGTAACTCGGGACTTTTTATTTGATCATTCATAGAATATTTTTCTATCAATGTATCCCTTTCTCTTGAAAAGTATTGTTTATTTATCGTTCTAATAAAAAAATATTAAATATTTGATGTTCTAATCACAACAAAACCAACAGCAACAATCTGTCAGCACATTGATATTAACAGAACAAATGCAATTTTTCAATGGTTTGGGACCGCTTAAAGGTCTAGTTCCAAAGCTATTTCTTGTTCAATTTTGTTTACAAATTCATTTATCCTCATCAAACCTATGTCTTGTCCATTAGCCTTTACGGAAATTGAATCAGTATTGGCTTCTTTTTCTCCGATTATTATCAAGTATGGTGTACGTCTACTCATAGAATCTGATATTTGTCTTTCAGGGTTGGTTGAGTTTTGATTAAATTCTACTCGTAAATTCTCTTTTTTTAATTCCCTCAATACTTTTATTGCTTTATGGTTATATTTACTCTCGAGCGCTATGATCTCGACCTGTACGGGCTCTACCCAAAGTGGAAGTGAACCCTCTCCGTGTTCTAGTAATAAATCAATTAATCTTTCAATATTTACTATTATATCTGTGTGAATAAAATATAATTGTTTCTTGTCTTCTGATAGTAGTTTTGTAGGGAGTATTGGATCTAGCGTAATATTTGATACTTCCCAGCTTCTAGAGTATTTATCTTTAACTTCAATAGTTAGTTTGGGTCCATAAAAATCGGTCTTCCCTTCTCTAATTCTTGACGGGATTTTGAGTTCTAAAAGTAATTCTTTTAAGTTAGAAATACTTTTTTCCCACAGTCCTTCGTCATAAATATATTTTGTAAGATCTTGGTAATCTGGAATATCTAAAATTGTTTTGAACTGACTAAATCCAAGGGCTTTTAGTGTGGTACCTATTAACCTGATATTTTCGGTCAGAGAGTCTTTTAATTTTTCATCGTCTACTATACTAATTACTTGTGCATCTGTTGTTTCAAGAAAATCTTCGAGATGCTCGATTTTTATTTCGTTAGAATTATGTAAATTACCCTGAAATGTTTTGGAAACTGAACCTATATTTAGAATGGCAGAATCTTTGTTGGCGTTGTAACTTGTAGTTGCCCTTTCGACAAGGAAGCTTCGTAGATTATTTCTATAAAAAACATCTTTAGAATTTTGAGTTCCTTTTATTTGTGTAGTTTGCATAAACTCAGGAAATTTTTCGACCAAGAACGCTGGTTTGTTTGTGACCCAAGGTGGTTGCATTAGCTGGAAGTCAAACTCTATCATTTGTTCCTCAAAGAATCTGGTGAGGTTTTGTTGAAGTATTATTCCGTCTTTTAGCCATATTGGAGATGAAACATCTTTGTCGTTTTCAATGATTAGATACTTTAATTTCTGAGCAATCAATATGCTATTTATCTCACTAAGTTTCTTTAAGTTTTCAAGATAGTCGTTTAATTTCTTTTTTGTTTCGAAAGCCACACCGTGGATTCTCTGTAAAAGAGGTCTGGAAGAATCGTTCATCCAGTAATTTTTTGTAATTTTAGTTAATTTGAAGTGATCCAACTCACCAGTACTTTTAACATGAGGACCTCTACAGAGATCAATGAAATCATCTCCAGTTTTATAGAAACTTACCTCTGCATCGGGAATTTTATTCAGAAGTTCAGTTTTGTATGTTTCTCCTAATTGAAGAAGTGTCTGAAGCGCTTGATCTTTAGGTATTACAATGTTTGTGAAAGGGATGTTTTCCTCAATGATTTCATTCATCTCGGCCTCAATATTTGCTAAATCTTCGTGAGTGAATTTGTGGTCAATATCAAATTCATAATAAAAACCTGTATCCGTAACCGGTCCGATTCCAATCTTTACATCAGGGAATAGTCTTTTCACAGCGTAAGCTAAAACATGCGCTAAACTGTGACGTTGCTTCTCTAGGTTTTGTAGTTGAGCAGTATTCATATGAGGTTCTGTTGGTAATATTTAAATTTTCAATTTTTCTGATAAATCTCTACTTATAATAAATAAGTTGTTTAGTTGTCATTCAATTTATTTTTTCTTCAACAATATGGGTAGTACAGGATTCACACTTTATGTATTGTTCAGGTAAGTTCATACTACGCTTCGCTTGTATTCACTAACCCTTCACTTACGAACCTGTCACCTACTTATCTACCGAAGCCTTGGCGAAGGCAGATCGCATGTCATACAACTACTAGTGTGGGTGGTACAAGATTCGAACTTGTGACCTTTCGCACGTCAAGCGAATGCTCTACCAGCTGAGCTAACCACCCACACTAGTAACTGTATTACCAGCCCCTCTTTTATCAAAATCTTTGATTTTGTTTAAAAGAGAGGGTCCTCGCCCACTTCATTAAAAAGTGGCGGGACTGAGCTAACTACCTATAATCGATCGACTGTAGTGATTATCAATCATTCAGTCTCAAATTGTAAACTAATTTGGTCGGTTTTTGATTATTTTATCAATCAACCCATATGTTTTTGCTGTCTCTGCAGTCATATGCTTATCTCTATCAC
>CALMQQ010000206.1 GCA_937871845.1 uncultured bacterium | reverse complement strand
GGATCTGAATCTGCTCCAACTCAGAGAGTTATATTGCATCGCCGACTACTATGTTTCGCCGTACCGTGCCGAAGGTTTCAATCTGCCCGTTATTGAAGCCATTGCATGCGGCACGCCAATCATTGTTACAGAAGGCGGCGCCACGCAAGATTTTTGCAGCAAAGAAAACGCCTTGTTCATTGAGGCTGTGCCTTACAGAAACGTCAAAATCAACGACAGACACGTTAATGCTTATCAGGCCCCCATTCTGGACTCACTAATTGCTCATCTAAATGCATGCGCACAGAATAAGCCTTTCTCCGAAAGCCAGCGTCTGCAGAATGCGGTATCTATTGCCAAGAATTTTACCTGGGCAAAAGCGGCCGACACGATTTCCCGATTGTTCACGCAATCAAATGATTGTAATACCAGCATATCTCAAATAACTGGAGCCCTACATGAAGAATCCCAATACTGTAATTAGCCTGAGTTTGAGATAAAAGAAGAGGAGATAAGCGCCAGCCTTTTTGCGTAAGATTATGTTTCCACAAACAAATCGATCGGCATCTAAGAAGACACTCATGAACAGTTCAACCGAACTTTTTTGCCTCATAGATGATTTCTGCTGCCGTTCGAGCCCGCTTTAGAACACCGTCTATGTCTCGGTTTCAAAATGAACAACGTAGTGAAAAACTACAGCTAAGACTCTTATACTTTCTTGACTATTTTGTATTGTTCGATGTACTGCCGCTGTCGTGCGGAGCTTCCGTGTAAAACACGTCCCATAATGCATCCCTCCACCATTGAGAGCTAAATGCTACACCTTAAATAACAGACTATACACGTAAGCTGTGAGCGCATCGCTGGCGCATCAAGATATCGGATGATTCCCGATGCAACACTACAACTGGCAACGTCCACATCAGTTCAACGACAGGACCGCCCCTGACGTGGCCGAAGAGAAACTTAAAACTCTGTCCAAGATTAGTTGACCACTACATCATCGACAGATAAGAAGGAAGTCCTTATGCAGCATTGAAGCCTTGGGGCGACAAACTTCCTGCTCGTAAAAATTCAGTACATCAATAGTAGGAGAAGGGAGGAGTTACGCTGACTAATCTTCGTTAGTATTTGCTGTTCTGTCGATTACATTAGCAGGCATACAATCAATTAACAGGTGAAACATGTTACCCAGAGTCAATTTGGTCAAAGGGAATACTGCCGAATATCTGCTTTTTTCCACTAACGATACTATATCCAGAACTCTTTACAACAGAGGGACATGGGCCGAGCAATTGATTACAGTAAGCCGCATGTTCTATGACGGCATCGAGTCACCATTGGTTATTGATATCGGCGCCAACTTGGGAGCTTATGCGATTCCAGTCGCTCAGGAACTGCAGCAAATGAATGGATCTGTATATGCGTTTGAAGCACAACGGCTGGTTTATTACCAACTTTGTGGCAACCTGATTCTTAATCGCATTGATAACGTCCATGCCTTTCATCTGGCAATTGGCGAAGGTAACGGATCTATAGCAATCCCGATGCTTGATTATCAATCATCAGAAAATATTGGCGGATTTTCTCTTGATCAGGATATTCGAAATAAGAGTAATAAAGGCTTCGACATTGTTTTAGATAAGAAACTTATATCAGAACAGGTACCGATAAAGAAACTTGATTCGATTTCTTTCTCTAAAACGGCTGATCTCATCAAAATTGATGTTGAGGGTTTTGAGCTACGTGTCCTTAAAGGAGGAACGGGACTACTTGAAGCAAGCCATTTTCCCCCACTTCTTCTGGAAGCCTGGCGTGATGAATGGTTTCAAAAACAAAGGACCGAATTAATGGATTATCTCCAGTGGCTTGGTTACCAATGTTTTGAGTTGCTTGATGATGTCATTGCACAACACCCAGATTATCATCGCCATATTGACTTTGCTGTTGCAGACAATGGTGTAATTAATCTGATTCGTACCAGATAGTTCCCAGATTTATACGATCAACCCTTTCAAAAAAAGCTAATCATGGAAGATCAAACAGCAATTCAGTTATTTAATCTTTTTAACCAGCAACTGGCAGCTACAAATTATTCGATCAAAAGAAACGCTGGCTACCTCGCCAGACAAGAGATTGAGCACATTCTGACTCCGTTGCATGCAGATCCATTGAGACTCGAACCTTTTGGATTCAAGGTGTACAGCCAAAATGATGAAGACGGTATTCTGGCTGAAATTTTTAAAAGAATTGGTATAACAGAGGGCATCTTCTGTGAAATCGGGGTGCATAATGGTCTGGAATGTAACAGCCTGTTCCTGATCCACAAAGGATGGCGTGGGACTTGGGTTGAAGCAGATGAAACACAAATTCCGATAATCAATGAAAAATTCCAGCAACTGCTTGCAAGTGGACAGCTCTATGTTCAAAACGAATACGCAAAGCCGGAAAATATAAATCGGCTTCTCACAGAAGGTTTAAGCAGAATCACTGGCAAAGCCAACGAACTGGATTTTCTTTCTATTGATGTCGATGGAATGGATTTCTATTTGCTGCAGTCGCTTGAGTTGAAACCAAAAGTAATCTGCATTGAATACAACGCTAAATTTCCGGCTGGCGTTATCAGGTGCCCCGTATTCGACCCGAATTACAGATGGCAGGGAACAGATTATATGGGAGCAAGCCTGAGCGCTCTAGATGGGCTTGCTCGTACCATGGGATATACCCTGGTGGGAACAAATATTACCGGCGCCAATGCCTTCTTCGTAAGAAATGACCTGACGGCCAATCGGTTTGTCTCGGACACTTCTCCAGAGACGCTTTACAATCCACCCCGATATTATTTGATGATCAATCATTTCGAAGATCAAGTAGGTCATCGGGCTGATTTCGGACCTTATGAACCGATTGATCAGAGCAAACAAGCACTTCAATCTCAAAATATCAAGGCTGTTACAGCGAGAAGCCCTTATACAAAAGATAGCAGCTCATATACAGATCAGATAAGGCCGGGAAAACCAAGGTGGATGCCACTTAACCACCAGTATAATTTTGAAACCTGGCCTCCGCTTGATCCTGGGAAGTTGATTGAGTTTAATCCCAGTTGCATTCAGCTACCTTCGGGGCGCTGGCTGGGTGTAATCCGGCGAGACAAATTCCCTCCCATCCCAGGCATGGCAACGGTATGGACTATTGAACTCGATGACTGTCTTCGCCCGATTGGTACTCCTCATTTATTACTTCCTCAAGGTGAGGATCCACGCGCCATTCTGCTTGGATCTCGAGTATTTATTTTTTTCGTTACCGTTGAGCAAACAGAAGATGGATGTTTCAGTGGTACATCCATGTGCATTGCAGAGTGTCTGGTTAATGAAACTGATGCGCCTAATTTCTTGCATATCCAACAAGTTTTAAAATTACCCAAAAACCCGGTTAAAAACCCGAATACACATTTAACCCTTGATGGCTGGGAAAAGAACTGGGTTCCCTTCCCTATTTCATCTGAACAAATTGGAATAATTTATTCACATGCCCCATGGATAGTATTGACCTTGAACGTCAATGCTTCCAGCAATCAGCGCAATTTTGAGAATGCCTACCAAGGGCCTAATCTTGAATGGGCATGGGGGCAAATACGAGGAGGAACGGTCCCTGTGCCTGCCCCCTCTGTTTTTGGAGAAAATCTGCTAATCACTTTTTATCATTCATCCGCCAGAGTAGGAAGCCGTAAACTCTATTTTGTCGGGGCTTGTATTTTTGATGCTAAGGCACCGTTTACACCAAGGCTGATTACGCACTCTCCTCTCCTGGTAGCACCTTACAATACGGGTGTTCATCAATTTGGCTGGAATTTTGCAGGAAGTGTTGTTTTTCCATTAGGCGCCCAGCCTTTGGAAAACGGCTATCGGCTGCTTTGTGGTCGTGACGATGGCAGCATCGCAACATTCTTGATTGAAAATGAAGCCTTGCTACCTCGCCTCGAACCGATTTCTGTTCCATTAATTTTGCATAACTCGCAGAGCGAAATATTGAATGGATCCCACGAACCTTTAATTCCATGGCCATTCGATGAATCCGCACTGCATCTTGCTCGCCTTCTTGTACTGATGCACCATGGACACGGCGTCTTCATTGATGCAGCACCCGGCGATGGTGCTGCCACAGCAAGACTTGCTTCCCATTTCGAGCGCAGTTTTGTGTTTGTACCAGATGAATCAGCAAAAAACCGGATCAAAAAGCTATTTGCCATCAATGAAATTAATACAGCTGAACTATTTATAGGCGACATCCACATTCACGAAGATATTGCTCATGAAATCAAATTAATCTGCATCAATGATGGTGCCGCAGTTGAAACAGTGCTAGAGCGTATCCAGTATCTCTTAATAAAACATAAACCGGTATTGGCTTTTACCTTACCGGCAGAAAATGAAGCCGCTGACAAAATTCAAAGGTTGTTGTCTGATTGTGCTTATACCTGCGAGGCAATTTTCCCATTCACCCCTTTGTCTCGCCTCGCTATTCCTTCTGAAACCAGAGCTGATTACGATTGGCTGGTTTAACAATTTTTCAGAACAAAAAGATGGGGGCCGACCACGGTTTTCATGCTGCCACAAAGATTTCGTTCGAGAGAGTAAGCCTTACACCAGGACAAAAGAAGAGGAAATTGCACAAGCAAAAGAATCTCCTCTTCGTTCTGGTAATCATCGTGGTTTTTATGTGCATGTGACTCGGTAACCCCTCATTCACCGCTACTTTATGGGGAGATTACGACATTGCGTTCTGAGAACATAATTTATGATTTAACCTTTTGATTAATTTCAGCAGTAATAGACAAAAGATTGTCTTTCGCTTTCCTTATAATTTTATGTTTAGTACCATCAATATCGCGTTTTTCTTCTGCAAATTCCATGTCTCTGAGCATTTTTATACAGGCATCATAGAATTTGACTTTCTGTGATTTAGTTAACCTGATATAGCAGATCTCATAGAAATCTTTATAATTCCCTACCTGCCTGAATTTATAAACATCATTATCTAATTTAGAAAGTAGTCTATGGGCTTTTTCAAACTTCTCATAAATATTTGAGTCACCACTTGGATTCGTAGTCACAGCCATAAGAATAAATAATCTAGCTTGCTGCGCATCAATATAATTTGTTTGATAGTTATTCCGTTTCTCTGCTAAAGCATAGGCTTGATCTATAAAATCTTGTGCTCTTTGATATTCATTAAAGGTAATGTTTGCCATTCCATATTGAAGCCAAAAATGTGGATCATTCTTAAGCCATGGAACTGAAATTTTCAAATCCTCATAATATCTTTTTAAGGTTCCTCTTTTATTCGTATCAGGTAGTAATCGTTCGACGAAAGAAAACTTCAGCATGGATTTAAAAATTCGATCTTGCTCAAAATCCCTGCTTGTATATACATTTGAACTAAAGTGTTTGGCTATTTTCAGAAACTGATCAGTAATATATGAAGCTAGAAAGTAGTTTCTTATTAAATACAAGCAGAAGAGGCTAGATTTTGATAGAACCTCAATATCTGAAATTTTAAATAATTGGTTAAAATCTTTATTGTCACGTAGGAGGGAGCTATAAATATTATTATTGCCAGCAACTTCAGACACCAAACTTAATTTTGGCTTAAGATTTAAAATCTCAATAAGTGCAATGGAGAAAATGGTATCTTTACATTTCTTATCTTCGATCACATTAACAATAAGTGATGTGACTCTGTCTTTTATTTGAGGTGCATCGAATAACGCTAAAAGTGATAATGAAATTTGAGAAGAATTTTTTTGTACTAAAAATTCTTTCTTTCTTTCATGAGAGAAACTTGCTTTGTCGCGCCATATCCCAATATTATCAATTATATCTATGAATTCAGATACTTCCTCTTCAGACAATGTGTCTACATTAATCTCATTATATGAAAAATTTATTCTTTTTAATTCAGACCTTAATCTCTCATGTTCTGAGGTTCTTGCAGAAGCAATAAAATTTATATTATCTGGAAGGATTGACGAATAATGTTTCATGAGATCAAGATGACGTTCATAGCCATCAATAATGATTACAATTGCTTTTTTTGATTTACTGAGTTCGTCAAAATCACCAATATAATCGCCTTCCCAGTCCGTAATATCATAGACTTCAATGGAATTAATCGTGAAATGTGTTTTTATTTCTCTTAGGATAATGCTTTTTCCATTTCCAAGATCACTGTAAATGATAGTATTTTCGCCATTTCTTATGAACTCTAAAATACGAGTAATTTCATCACGCACAACTAAATATGGAAATCTTTGTGTTCCACTGACGCCGTTGTCAATATACGCATTTTCGATATCGCCATAGAGAAGCATCTTCTCAACATTAGAATCTCTGATTTCTTTAGTTTCATCTGATAATCTATAAAGACTCAAAGCTTGTAGGCAATACTCTGAGTTATTATGCGTAAAGTTATTAGCATAAGTACTAATAGCCTCTGAGAAACCCTTAACTCCAATTGGAACTATCTTTCCAAACTTTGATAGAGTGAATGCAGTTTTGTGATCAGGATTTTCTTCTGTAATAAAATATATTTTTTCTCGGAAGGTATCGTTCTCAAACAATATTTTTTGGATTTCTACGTCATACATAGAATATCCAATAAATACTACTACACTGCTTCTCTCTAAATCCTTTTTGAAATAGTAAAACCAAGGTGAATTGATAAAAGAGTCAGCAGAAATATAAGAAGATGTAGAAAGTTTGAAGCTATTTTCTAGAGAATCTGTAGTAAGGCAATCAATTGAACCATTCAAATGAATACATAACTCACCACGCTGATAGTATTCATTTGTTGGATAATTTATATCAATAGATTCAATTAGCTTACCTGATTTGTTTGCTGCAATTTCTATACATTTATCGTAATTAGTAGTATAGAACCTTCTCCAATTTATTTTACATATATTTATATGCTTTTCTGATACATCACTTAAAGAAAATTTTCTTTTCAGTAAAGAAATTAAACTTTCTTTGTCTTTATTTGCTAAATAATAGTCTGCGACATATCTAAGATCATTATCCGGATCAAACTGACCTGCATGGCATATTTCAGCTGCTAATTCCTCTGCAAGAGGGGGCGACCTACCTTCAGTATTGATTGCTTCCTTAGAAAATCCAGCACCAGTGAATAGAATCCCTCTCCCAGTCATAATTTGGCTAATAAGGGTACTTATATCAACTTTATCTTTTTTTAATAATTTTTTATCTATATCAATTTTCATCATAATACCGAATATATTTATTAAATATCAAATAATCAATTGAAAATACATAAAGCAATTCCTTCGATTCAGTATAATTTAATGGCTTTTCTAAGATAGCTCGTTCAGTACTTTAAATCATAGCGATTCTAATAGCTACTAACTATGTCAATTTATTCCCCATTGCAGATAATTAGAGCAGTTTTGATGCAAATGTAAACAGATTTCTGCCTTCGAAAGCGGGATAGGAAGCACTACTGAGAAAACAGATGTAAACACCAGATACGAAAATGCGTAAGCTTCCCTGTCAAGTAGACAATTCATGGTAGAAAATTGGAGCGGTGGTTAATCGAGGCATGAATTGCGTCGGTGGGATATTCCCCAACGATTCATGGGGACGGTTTTCGTTGTATTCAATGGGTGTATAACAAAACTCATTATTCAGTAGGGTTTTGAATTTTAAAAACTGTATGAATGAAATATCGCAATCTTCTGTTCTGATTACGCCTTGCTCATTCGGTCAGCTTCGCAGCGGCTTGCTACCTTGATCAGGAGAAAAACAGCTCCTTTGAAATTTC
>CALMQQ010000205.1 GCA_937871845.1 uncultured bacterium | reverse complement strand
TCAAGATTGTAGGAACCTCAAACAAGATGTCATTATCATTGACTCTGGTTATTCTATTGTTGATGGTGTAGTTACTGGAGATGTGGAGATAGAAGCAGTCAAAGAAAAAGCTTCATGGCTTACACCAGTACCTGGAGGGATCGGACCTCTGGGTGTGGCAATGTTAATGCAAAACACTTATGATGCATTTCTTAGCTTCCAAGGTACGAGTCATCAACCCTGACTATGAAAGTGTCTGTTTCATCATAAATTACTTCTCCGTAACTTTTTATTCTTTCTTCATCAATCTGAGAATAGGTTTCTCTCTCTTTGTTTCCTACGAAAATTAATTCAACTTTATATCTTGAAAGGAATTCTTTGTACGCTTCGTCAGTTACCGTCCCATTATAAAAACTCTCAACCTCGGCTTTCCTTTTAAATGCCTCCTCAGAAGTACCTCTCCATTGCCACTCATGTGTAGGCCACCCCATAACCGTTGGCAAACCAGTTGTGGAAGAAATTCTTGCCGAATAAGTATAAGCATCACCAACTTCTTCAAGTATCACTGGCTGTCCTTCAATGTTTTGCCTTAACCAAATGATAGCCTTGTAGTCTGAAGGTTTTTCTTTTTGTATATAGTCAATTCCGTCCATCGTTTGCTGAATGTCTTTGTTATCTGTGGGGTAGAAATCATCAACTGCCACGAAAATATATACAAAAGTCATTATGAAAATTAGGGAAGATATTGAGAAAACAAAATACTTGTATGGAGTTTGGAATTTCTTAAGTTTGGATTTTGTTTTCACTGCTTCTGCGTTTAGTATCGCGAAAATGTAACTCACTGCTGCAACGCCGAAAATTACCCATGCATGGTAATAAAATTTGAAAACAGTATTAGTTCTGAAATATGGTTTATTGGATGCATCGAAGATGTCTTTTATGTAGAAAAACTCAACACCGATTATTAATGAAATCGCAGTGATTGTTAGTAAAACAGGGAATAATTTCAGTGCACTCTCTTTGACAATTTTTAGCCACAAGGCAATCATAAACAAGAACGGTGCAATCAAGAACTGGAACCAGAATTGCATCCATGGCAATGGTGCACTTTTCGTTCTAAACGGTACTATCCCAACAGGAAAACCACCTTCTGGACCAACAGCAGGACTGTAATTAATTATGTAGGGTAACATAAGTATCAACCCAGGAAAGAGAAGCGTGGCTTCGGCTATTAAAAAATATTTAATTTTAATTTCTAGTACTTCCTTCAAACCCACTGTCTGATATAAATGTATGAGGGTAAATATAAACAAAGCAGTTATCATATCCCAACTATTGATACCATAAAGCCCGATTATCAAGGGTGATATTAGAAGATTGAATTTGATCTTGGACTTCGTACCGATTTTCTTAGTCAAAGCAACCGGTGCAAGTGCAATAACAATAACTAGAAAAGGTAATGCCAAATAATGCCCATGTACATCGCCTAACACGATACTATATGCCGGGTATTCGTTGATTGTAAACTCGATGATTCTGGTAGAATCTGGAAAAAAGTAAGTGAATTCCTCACCTTTGAAATAAGCAGCAAACCAGTTGTAAGCCATATGAAGATTACCAGCGTATGAAATCCAAGTAGCACCTAGTAATGCAAAAGTTATTTTAACCCACTCTTTCCCTTTTTTGAATAATTCTATAAAGACTGCAAAAAGACCAGTAAAAGTCTGTGCAATTATTGTGACCAATGCGTAATTGTAAACATAACTCATTGATATATTCCCGAGTTTGCCAATAATTGCAAATAGATAGTGACCGATATAGTAATAATTAATATTTCCACCTTGTGCTAGCCAAGGGTCTAATGGAGGAAAATTCTCCGTACGATTGATAGAGTTCATAAAAGCGAGATTCATCATCTTTTCTGTACCTTCTGCTCGTGGATTGAATGATCTGATATATGTCCAAATTAGAATAGTTCCAAGGAAGAGTATCTCTTCCATAATCATGTATTTCGTAATTTTGAATTTGGTCTTATAAATCCAATAAAGTGAACCTGCAATTGCCAATACGAAAAGTGCCCAACCTATGTATTGAGTGTATGGAAGAATTTTGATTGCGGAAAGAAACCACCAAACAATACCGAATGAGAATAATCCGATGAATTTACTAAAAGCATAACCTTTGTCTTTCCAGTTTTTAAATATGTAGGAAGTGATAGGTAGTCCGATGATTCCAAATGCGAACATCAATAAATACCAAATGAGAAAAATTTTAATCTCCATGTTTTGAATCAATTAACTTAGATAATAATTTGGCTTGTTCAACCGCATAGTTCGTACCACGATCATGCGGAAAAATTTGTGTAAAGTTCGCATAATACAAACCTTCAATATTTGTATCGTATTCTGGCATTTTGTAATCTGTCGTTACAACATGTTGTGCGTAAGGCGACTTGAAGAAATGCCTATCAGTCACCCAACTCTTATCAAATTTATCGTTTATCTTGGGCAAATATTCACAATATAAATCAAATAACTCTTCTTCGGATTTCTTGAACAACGCATCCTCTGGGTCAACATACTTTGCAATGTACACTATGATTTTATCATCGTATTTCTGTTTTTCAACAAAATTTGTATGTTCTACTAATGCCAAGAATGGAGCCTTTTTGTCGTTAATATTTAGCCAGTAATATGGTGTAATGCTCTCGGATAATTCTAATATCATACAGGTAGCTCCGATATACTTAATATTATCAACACTTTCTTTGAATTTAGCATTCACAGGAAATATTTTATTGAATATTGGTCCGGGGATTGTACTTACAACAATATCAAATTTCTCAGTTTTTCCATCAAAATTTATCTCGTGTTTATTCTCAACCTTTCTATATGACTCAATCGTGGCATTATTTACTAACTTTACATCGAACTCTTGAAGTTTCTGTACAAGAGTATCAATTAGAAGTTGAAAACCTCCATCCATGTAGCCAAGATACTCTTTACCAATTGGATTCGGCCTTGAACTCGCTCTATCATGAATTCTAGCCCAAAGCCAACTCATAGAGATATCTTTATACTTTTTGCCGAACTTCCCAACAAGAAGT
>CALMQQ010000204.1 GCA_937871845.1 uncultured bacterium | reverse complement strand
CATCTATTACTGGACCGACAGGACCCACTGGTGCATCTATTACTGGACCTGTCGGTCCAACTGGACCAGGTTCAGGTGCGACCGGGGCCACGGGTCCAACTGGAGCTACAGGTCCGGCAGGAACAACAATCTACGCAAATACTCCAGCTATGCGAAGTGGTGCTGGCCCTCCTAGTTCAACAACTGGCAACGATGATGATTTCTATTACAACACTGTTAACAGACTCTTCTATGGACCCAAGACTAACGGAGAATGGCCTGTCATTGGTGTGATGAATAATGTCGATAGAATACAACGCCCAGTTCAGCAAAGATTTGATATCAACATCATCTTGATTGTTGTTGTCGTGGTGTTGTTATTAATACTTTTGGTTCAATGAAATCACCACATGGAATATTTCGTTCACAAATAGCGAGACAAGAAATTGATAATCCTAATAGGATTATCTGATACAAAAAACTCGAATAGTATGGAAGTTTCAGCTAAGAGTTATGATTACATCACTTGGAAAGAAGCTATTAAAGAGTGTGATACAACTGTGTCTTTATTGAACATCGACATTGACGAATCATGGACACCGATCTTCGAAACTTTAGAAACCCTTCAAACAATCGCAGATCGTATTGTAAATGATACGCATGAAGGTAAAGTAATCTACCCATATCCCGGATTGTTATTCAAGGCTTTTGAACAACCTTTAGACAAAGTTAGGGTCGTTATATTAGGACAAGACCCGTATCATGGTGCCGAGACGATGTACGGTGAAGTAGTCCCTCAAGCTATGGGGTTAAGCTTTTCTGTTCCAACCGGATTGAAGATACCATCATCGTTGATGAATATCTACAGAAATTTGATCAACTTTGGCCATTTGAAACAAATGCCTTCACATGGGAATCTTGAACGCCTTCAAGATCAAGGGGTATTGTTCTTGAATTCAGCTCTTAGTGTTGTTAAAGCAACTCCCAATTCTCATCAAGCGTTATGGAAGAGATTTACAGAGACTATGATAAAGTCTTTGGACTCTAAGGATGTGATCTTTGTTCTCTGGGGTCGAGACGCTATCGATAAAGGCGTGTCGTTGAAACATAGTATGGCTGTACGAAGCTCCCATCCGCTACTAAAAATGTGATCAAATCTATCGGACTAATCTGATAGATCATACACCCCAAACGCCTAAGCGAATGGTGGGCTGTAGCTGCCCATATATCGAGTCAAGATGTTAAAGCATGACTGGATATCTCGGTCAATGACTTGACCGCACTGTTTACACTCATAGACTTTACTTGAACCAATGTCGTTCAAGACACCGCATTCAAAGCATGTCTGTGTGGTGTAAGCCTCGTCTTGTTCCACCACTACTTTCCCTAGAGTCTGCGCCTTCCAGGTTATGTAATCATGAAACTTCCCGTGAGCCAACAGGTTGAAGTTTCGGTTAAGCTTGGGATTGCCTTCCTTTTTGAGGGTTTTCCCTGTGAGTTTAGGCAACACAATGACATCATAAGAATCTAATAGCATAGCTGCCGTTTTCTTATGCATGTCATTAACCATGTTCGTGAGTTTACGCCTGTGAAGATGTACTTCTCTTTTGGCTTTCAAGAGAGTAAATCTTTCACGTCCTCGTAACCCACGTAAAACGCCTGATTTCATCCGACCGTTAGGCGTAAGCAACTCCGAGCACCGATCAAGCTTCAATATACGTTCCTTGATTTTCTGGTCTAAGCTCCAGTTCTTCCCAACTTCCATGATAAACCCATCGGAGGTAAGACATGTTAAAAACGTTCTAACACCAGGGTCTATCACCAAAGTTTTTGCTTCTTTAACTGGAGCCTTAGCTGTAATTTCTTCAGATGTTATCACATGCCAAATGTCAAGTCTATGGTTAACTCGAATCTGGAAATCAGCTGTTATCTTCAAGGGTCTCTGTGCTTTAATGTCTCCAATCTTGTAGGACTTATAGACCCGGAAGATTTTACCCTTTACCTCAACCGATGTCTTCGGGATAAAGATATGCGAGTATTGGTCTTTTCTTTTACGAAACTGAAGCTTAGATT
>CALMQQ010000203.1 GCA_937871845.1 uncultured bacterium | reverse complement strand
TTGAGAAAGATTTATCTCCTGAATTATTGATGCTATTGTAGTACTTTTACCACTTCCGGTCGGACCAGTAATCAAAACCAACCCATTTGCAACTGTAGTAAAATCCTGGAGTATATTGGGCATCCCCAAATCTGTAATTGTTCGAATCTTTGATGGTATCAATCGAAATGCACCTGCAAGATTTCCTTGTTTGTGAAAGATATTTATTCTAAATCGATTACCAGTAGAATGAGTATAAGAAAAATCAATATCCAAATAATTCAGTAATTGTTTCTTCTGATTTTCCATCAAAATTTCTCCAAATAGTTGTGAGACTTTCTCTTCTGTTAATACCTGTGAAGGAACTGGAAGTAAATCTCCATTTATTCTAAGTAAGGGAGGGTAACCAACAGAAACATGCAAATCAGAAGCTCCTTTCTCAACGGCTAATGATAGTAATTCATTAATTGAATTGAAGTTCGTAAGGTTGGAACCCAGATTGATTTGGTTCTGCTCAGTTGTTCTTTGAACTTGAAGAGTTGGTAAAGTACTAGCCATAGGGGATTGCTCTCCCGATGTTGAAGCAGGTTCTGTTCCCACATTTTGAAATTGTGAACTATCACCCTGAGATGGCTGGACATTATTTTGTGTATTCTGAGTTGAAACTAAGTTGTCATTGTTTTGATCCTGAGGACCAGTCTGCTGCACGGAATCAACCATCGGAGTAGGCTGTAACACTGTGTCACGAAAATCAGTGCTAAGTTGATAATCAATATCATTAAATAGGTTATTTGATCTTGGAAGGGGAGGTCCAGAATATTCCCTAACGTTGTTATCCTGGGGCAGTACTGTGTTTTGCATATTTTAAGCGATTTCTTAATTAATTAACTACACGAAGAACTTCTTCAATTGTTGTCATTCCTTCTAAAACCTTCAGATATCCGTCTTGAATCATTGTAATCATTCCATTACTAACTGCAACTTTCTCTATTTCGTTTGCTACGGCAGAGTCTGATATTAATCCCATTATTCCCTCATCTATAGAGAATGCCTCGAATATCCCAATCCTACCTTTGTATCCACTATCCCCACATTCAGGGCATCCTTTTCCTTTATATAATATTAGCTTGTTATTATTCTGCCTTAAAAGTTTAGCAAAATCAAACCCTGGAACATTAGAAAGTACTTTTTCAATTTCTTCTACCTGTTCATCATTCGCCATATATTCCATCTTGCAATTGTCGCAAATTTTTCTAGTCAATCTCTGTGCTGCTACAACGTTTATTGTTGATGCTAATAGAAATGGCTCAATTCCCATATCTATCAATCTAGGAATTGCTCCTGCTGCATTATTTGTATGTAGTGTCGCTAAGACCAAATGTCCGGTTAATGATGCCTGCACAGCCAATCTCGCTGTTTCTTGATCACGAATTTCTCCTACCATCACGATGTCAGGGTCTTGTCTCAAGACGGACCTCAGTCCGTTAGCAAATGTTAAACCAATATCCGCATTTATTTGAATTTGTGTAACACCTTCGATTCTAATTTCTACAGGATCTTCGAGAGTGACAATATTTACTTCAGGATGATTTAGAATCATAAGAGAAGAGGCTAGGGTTACGGTTTTACCACTTCCGGTAGGACCTGTTACTAAGATGATGCCTTGTGTTTTCTTTAAACCCTTCAAGAAGTCATCTTTTGCCTGGGCCCTGATCCCAGTACTTTCGAAACTTATGGCATTACCACCTCGTTCAAGTAAACGTAACACAACTTTTTCACCATAGACTGAGGGCATAATAGAAACACGAATATCAACTATTTGATTGTCCATTTTTACTTGAAATCTACCATCTTGTGGGACTCTATGTTCGTCAATTTTTAAATTTGAGAGAATTTTGATCCTAGCAACAACTGGTTTCTCGAGCTTCTTAGGAAAGTTTAATTTTTCAGATAAAACCCCACTCATTCTATATCTGACTATAATCCCTGATTCTCTTGGCTCGATGTGTACATCAGATGCCTTATGTTTGACTGCGTATTCTAAAATCATATTTACAATTTTCGCGACTGGAGCAGAAGTGATATCCTCGTTACTAAAATCACCATCACCGGTAACATCAATAATATCCGCAACGTCTTCAAGCGCTTCATCAACCTCACTTGTAATTTGTGCTCCATATCTTGTATCGATTACTGTCTTTATAGAAATTGGGTCAGTAAAATATGGCTCAATTTTCTTTCCAATGATCGTTGTGAGAAACCTAGTCTTTTGAAGGTCGAGCGGATCAACCATAGCAACTTTAACTACGTCAGGAGTTTCTTCGAAAGCAACAGCCTGATTTTTTTTCGCAATATCTTTGGAGAAAATGTTTAATATCTCTACTGGAATTCTTCTTTCAGCAATACTTATGAAAGGAATATGATAAATTTCACTTTTAATTTTATAAAACTCTTCTGGTGACACTAATTTATCCTGAAAGAGTATATCTTCAATATTTTTCCCACTTGTGAGAGCTTTTACCTTAGCTTGATCGAAATTTTCCTTAGAGATAAGTCCTTTTTCGGTTAACTTGGCAACAAGCTCATTTTGTTGAAGGTTGAAATTATCGGACGTAGCTAAACTCGTAGCGTCATTACCAGCTGTAACAGAAGTTGTTTGGGCAGTTGTTAGGTTCATTTACTGTGTCTTTTGCCTCTCAAAGTGATAAAATTAGATACTATTATAGTCTACCTTTTATTCAGTTTTTTTTCTATTAATTTCTTTATCAACTTACTTAATTGTTTTTGAGTTATGTCTAAGTCATACATAATTTCTTCTTCTCGTGCTGATTTTATTAGTGAGACTATCGACTCATTATGTTCAAGTTTGCAGATAAAAGACATCAATGCAGACTTTTACCATGTTGAACCCGCTGATAAAAAACAATCAATAGGGATTGACCAAACAAGGAAGTTGAAAGAGTGGTTCAAAGTTAAACCTTACAGTAGTCCGAACAAATTTGCTGTCATCCAAAATGCAGAGCTATTGACTGTTCAAGCTCAAAACTCCATCTTGAAACTCTTAGAAGAGCCCAATGCTAATTGTTTTCTAGCACTTACACTATCAAACCCGTCATACCTTTTACCTACTGTTCTTTCTAGGTGTGAGATTATCCAAGATACGACAATCTCGCAATCCATAGAAGGCACCGATTTTATGAAAATTAGTAGAACACAACAATTCAAACTTATAGATGAAATAATGAGTGAGAAAAACTTAATAGAACAAAACAGATCAATACAAAAATTCTTATTAAATTTGCTTACAACATTACAAAAAGAGCTCGAAGCGGACCATTCCGATACAAAACTCAAACAAAACATTGCTTTGATAGAACAAACATCTATAATGATATCTGGTAATACATCTAAAAGACTTGCATTAGAAAATATGGTAATTAATATGAAATATTAGTCGAGCTTATGCTAGAATAACTACTTTCACTTACGATGTAATTTTATGAGCAAAAAGGATAATTCTTACAATGCTTCATCTATAACAATCCTTGAGGGATTAGAAGCCGTACGGAAAAGACCTGCGATGTACATCGGAGATTCTGATGTTACAGGTCTACATCATATCGTGTATGAAATTGTAGACAACTCAATTGACGAAGCTTTGGGTGGATATGCAGATAAGATTGAAATCAGTCTAAACAAAGATGGATCAATAAGTGTTTCTGATAATGGACGCGGAATCCCGGTTGATATTCATCCCATAAAAAAAGTTAGCGCTTTAGAAATCGCAGCTACGACTCTTCACGCCGGAGGAAAATTTGACGAATCATCTTATAAAGTGTCATCTGGATTACATGGGGTTGGACTCTCAGTCGTAAACGCCGTCAGTACCAATATGAAAGCAGAGGTTTTCAAAGATGGCAAACATTACATGCAAGAGTACAAAATTGGAAAGCCATTAAAAGACGTGGCTGTTTTAGGAAAATCGGATGAAACTGGCACAAAAATCACATTTACTCCTGATGATACAATTTTCACATCTACGCAATTCAGTATTAAGAAACTTCATACTCGCTTCAGACAGCAAGCTTATTTAACCGCGGGTGTTCGTATAGTTGTTCGAGATGATCGTGAGGAAGAAGATAGAGGAGGAGAAACAAATATACCTAGACATTATGCATTCTATTTCCAGAACGGAATGAAATCCTACATTAAGCAAATAAATTCTTCTTATAAACCTGTTAATAAAAATATTTTCTATGTACACAAAACAGAAGAAGATGTCGATGTTGAGGTCGCTGTCCAATACACAACTGATCTACAAGAAAGAGTATTAGCTTTTGCTAACAATGTTCACAACCCTGAAGGGGGAACACATCTATCTGGCTTTAGAATCGCATTAACCAAAAGTCTAAATGATTATTTCTCTACGATTGCGACAGATAAGGAAAAAGATCTCAAACTTAGTGGAGATGATACAAGAGAGGGGCTCACAGCAATTGTTTCAGTCAAAATTCATGACCCGCAATTTGAAGGACAGACGAAGATTAAGCTTAATAATCCAGAAGTCACACAAGCTGTAAGAAAAGTTGTTGAAGAATCGCTAAAAACCTACCTGGGAGAGAATCCCCAAGATGCGAAGAACATTATTTCTAGAGCAGTACTTTCCAATAAAGCACGTAAAGCAGCAAAAGCTGCTAGAGACGCAGTCATCAGAAAGGGTGCACTTGATGGTGGAAGCCTACCAGGAAAACTTGCCGATTGTTCTAGTAAAGATCCTACAATTTCAGAATTGTTCATAGTAGAGGGAGACTCTGCCGGAGGATCTGCAAAACAAGCTCGTGATCGAAATACTCAAGCGATTTTTCCACTAAGAGGAAAACCTCTTAATACTGAGAAATACCGTCTTGATAAAATTATGAATAATAAAGAAATTAAAGACTTGGTAATAGCACTTGGAACAGGTATTTCCGACACAATGAATATTGAAAAGCTCAGATATCACAAAATTGTCTTGATGAACGATGCTGATGTTGATGGAGAACATATTACAACACTTGTTTTGACATTATTCTATCGCCACTTGAAACCAATACTTGAAAAGGGATATCTATACGTTGCCCAGCCACCACTATACAAAGTAGAAATCAATAAAGACGAAAACTACTGGGTTGCTAACGATTCAAAATTAGAAGAATTAACAGCACAATTAAAAGCCGCTAAGAAGTCACCAAAAAGTATTCAAAGATTCAAAGGTCTTGGAGAAATGAATCCTGAACAATTATGGCAAACAACAATGAATCCTGAAAGTCGAACTCTTAAACAAATCAAAATCGAAGATGGTGAAGAATCCGATAAAATTTTTGATATTTTGATGGGAGCAGAAGTTGCACCTAGAAAGAAATTTATTCAAACTCACAGTAAAGAAGCAACCGTAGATATTTAATATTAAGCAAATGACAGATCAAGGTCTAAAAACAACAGGCACAATTAACTCTCGAAATATTGTAGATGAGATGTCTACTTCTTACATCAACTACGCAATGAGCGTTATTGTAGCTAGAGCACTTCCGGAGGTTAGAGATGGACTTAAGCCTGTACAGAGGAGGATTTTATACGCTATGTATCGACAAGGTTTTCTTCCTAGCAAAGGTTACAAGAAATCTGCTAGAACAGTTGGAGAAGTAATAGGTAAATATCATCCTCACGGAGACACTGCTGTTTACGACGCTATGGTTCGTATGGCTCAAGACTTCAGTTTCAGGTATCCACTTATAGATGGACAAGGTAACTTCGGTTCAATAGACGGAGACACAGCTGCAGCCATGAGGTATACAGAATCTAGGCTCGGTAAGAATGCTCTAGAGATTCTGCAAGATCTCGATAAAAATACGGTAGATTTCATTCCAACATATGACGGAAGTTATTCCGAGCCAAATCTATTACCTTCTTTACTCCCGAACTTACTCTTGAATGGAGCAGAGGGTATTGCTGTTGGAATGGCAACCAAAATACCTCCACATAACTGCAGAGGGATCGTGGATGGGTTGAAGTCTATGATAGAGCTTGGCAACGAATTTGACTACCAGCAACTTGATCTAAAATATGCAGAAGAGATTAGAACTGTTGAAGATTTACATAAGTTGCCAAAGGACAGATTCCCTGAATTCATCTCCTCAACTACTATCGAAGATTTAGCAAAATTCATACCTGCGCCTGATTTTCCTACTGGTGCAGAAATGTACGACCAAGCAGAAATCATTCGAGGTTATGCAACAGGTCGGGGGAGAGTTTTAATGCGTGCAGTTGCACACATAGAAGAAAGAGGAAACGGTAAATTTAGAATTGTTGTAACCGAACTTCCTTACCAAGTAAACAAATCCAACCTGGTAATAAAAATTGCAGACCTTCACCGCGATAAGAAAATCCTTGGAATTGCAGATTTGAGAGATGAATCCACGAAAACAATCCGAGTGGTGATTGATATTAAAAAAGATGGTAACCCCAATACAGTTCTCAACAAACTGTACAAATATACAGAGATGCAGACAACATTCAATATGAATCTGCTTGCATTGGTTAATGGTGAACCAAAATTATTGAACCTAAAGAGAATTCTTGAATTATTCATTACGCATAGACAAGAAATCATAATAAGAAGAGCGGAATTTGACCTTGCGAGAGCTAAAGAAAGAGAACATATTCTAGAAGGATTAATGATTGCTCTTGAT
>CALMQQ010000202.1 GCA_937871845.1 uncultured bacterium | reverse complement strand
ATGTTCGGATGTCAGATCCTTCTTTTTGAAACTATGCATCAACTCAACTTGAGTGAATACTCCGCATTGCAAATGCGAAGTCAAGTTTCCTTATAAGGGGTATTTTGTTTTGTTTTTGCTTTTTTTTTGTTTCATGTGAAAATTTTTTCTCTTTTTGTTTTGTTAATTTTTTATTTTCATTTTTTTTTGTTATCAATCCGTTTTAACGGTTGAGAGGAAGTTATTCCAGAGATGTAGATATACTTTCTATATTTTTTTCTATTTATATCTATTTAGATATATCATTGTATATTTCAATCTAAAAATTACAAAAATCTATTTTTTCAAATGGATTAAAATCTATGTTTTTCTATTAAGATCTATAAAAATGCTCAAAAAGCTCAAGTACATCTACTTTTATATTTTTGTTGTTGAAGGTTTATCTACTTCTAGAGAAAAAAAAATGATTTTCCTCATCTGAATTTCCCTTAAAAGGAAATGGAGAACAATCTGAGATTTAAGCGAGTTTTTCAAACGAGTTTTTCGACATAACTATGGAAGAATGGAAATGGGTTTATAATCCTAACCTCAAAGTCTTCTTCCTTTCGTTCTGATCATGAATTGCTCAAACCAAAGCTTCAAGTTGGGAGCTGAGATGCCCCACCTTCTGGTCAAGAGTCTTCAAGCTTTCTCGAATTTCGTCTTTAAAGAGAGAGAATTCGTCTTCATTTTCTGCCTCATCTAAACAACTTTTAATAGAGAATGAAGAAATTTACTTGTTTCTTGCTTGAAAAGATTTCTTTTCTTCTGAAGTTTTTCTTGACATTGTTTCTCTTTCTTTTGCAGCTTTTGAAGAAAATCTAATTTTTCTAGAGGGGATGGAGTCGTTGTTTCGCTGGGCTCTATTTTGATCTTTTTAATGAGACCCTGATTTATATGATTGTATCTTTCAGCTAAATCGGTTATCTTTTTCAATGTGACTCGTCGCGTTTCAGCAAGGTCCGCTTCTTTGACTCGGTCGGTTTTCAAATTGGCAGCGTAATTCTTTTTGGTTTCCAACTTGTGTCCTAACTAAATTAGTTTCTGAGTGGGAAATATTAACCTAGGTGCGAAGAATTCTTTTTCTGTTTCGTACAAAAAGTCCAGCATGTCAAACACAGATAGTCAGTATTCGACTTCTAACTTGATTTTATGAGGACATAATCGATCATTGAGTTCATAGCTGTGGATGTTGGGTGGAGGAAGTCTAAGAAAAATAAAATGAATTTTTTTTAATTTTTTTACAAATTAATATTAATAATAATAATAATAATAATAA
>CALMQQ010000201.1 GCA_937871845.1 uncultured bacterium | reverse complement strand
AGCAGCTTTCCCACTGCCTGCTTGACGATCACATTCATAAACAGTCAAAGCCTCTCCTAGCTCTCCGACTTCTTCAACTAAACGTATGTAATGAACATAATTACTCCATGAAAAGGGGAATTTATTAAAAAGTTCATCAACTTCAAGTTGAAAGTCTTTCATGTTGTAGTTTTTCATTTTGATTTTCATACTAAAATAATTTAGAACATATGAGTATTTACTATTTCTGCCATCATTTCAGCCAATTTCCTATGATTGAGTAAATCCATATGTATTCCATCACTTCCAACCTTTACAACTTTCGAAGTATCAAGAAATAGACAATTATATTTTGTTGCGATTCTCTCATAAATAGCTGGAATCTTATTATTCAACTCCTTAGACTTTGAGTATCTCTTAAGTGCATAATCTTTTGTGAGGTCTATCTTTGGAGGTGATATCAGAAGTAGTTTGGGTTTTTTATCGGAGAATTGTGATTTTCTATTTATAATCACCTTCACGTAATGACTCTCGACCAAATCTTCGATTTCGTTTTCTTTTGAGTTATATTCGTCCTTTAGCTCATTCGTGCCAAGTAATAGTATTACTAAATCGATAGGATCGTGTGTGTCCAGACACGGAATTAGATAAGTAGAACCATTCCTACCTTCTTTCCCTGGTCTTGAATCATCACTTATAAGAGTCCTGGAATTTAAACCTTCTTCGATAATTTCAAAGTTTGCTCCAAGAAGTTCTTGAAGAACTCCTGTCAATCGAACATTAGCTGGATATCGTTCATGATTAGAACTTGGGATGTATCCCCAAGTATATGAATCCCCGTAACATAAAATCCTTTTAGCGTGTGGGTTTGTATTCATAAAATTCGAATAAGTTTTCGGGGCGATCGTACTATGTACGAACGACTCCTTCCCTTTATTGATACGATTATCTCATGTTTAAAGGAGTTTGAGTATAAGTGGAAGTTCTTATCTGAGCTTCCAACTTTAGATTTAAGTTGTTAGGGCGATTGTTATGATTTATAAAAGAGGAAAAGGGGCGAGTGTTTATTATAATTCGGGGTTTAGAAATTATGGCTGTTTGATGGGGTTGATTTTGTTGCCATTCCAAATAATGGTTATTGCAATTAAGGAAATTCTTAAATCAAGAACGTCATGAGGGATTAGCATCTTGTATATATTCATAGAGCAGTTTAGCACCTCTTGTTGCAGACCAATGACATTTCTTTCCCTTTCGATTACTGCCACATATGCACGTTCGACTACTAGATGGTTTCTTCACTCTAATTGAATTAAATATCTGAGGATATTCTCTCTGCAATATCTCAAACGTAATTCTGTCTAATTGTGGAATTTGCCTATTCTCTTCTAAGTATTCCAAAATACCTAATACACCATGACCTCTACCTGAATATGGTTCTTTTAGGTTTCTCTGGAGATAGGATTGATAATAAAAAAACGGAATAATTAGCTCTTCAACAAGTTCGTTTATTTTTATACCATCTGGATAGCGTATTTCGTATTCTGTATTAGTGCAAAGACATAGACTGTTATCTTCCTCGTAAAGATGTAGATCTCTTAAGTGGCTTATCCAAGTAACCTTTTTTGATAGCCACTTAAATGAATCACAAATCCTATTTCCATCTTCCTTTACTACGGGGTAGGGCTTGTTAATGATATTCCACTCTATTGAAATAAAATATTCATCTTGGATAATGCGTGGATCATCATAATGTATAGAAGGATTGAGTAGTTCATAACCTCTTTCAACTTCTCTCATTGCAAACACCAATCTACCTTTTATCAAACTACTAGATTCTAGCTTGAGGTTTGGTTGTGCTAATTCTAAGTATTCGAGAATTTGCGATTTATCTGAAATCACCTGAATACCATGGTTTTGTTGGTGCATGATCTTTGGTGATTGGATAAATAGTATTTTTATTAGTTTTTTGAATAAGCGAGATTTCCTGTAGGTATTCCTTCACTTCCGACTCAGATTGTGCCTGTTCGATTTTATTGAGAAGATTTGTAGCTAACTGTGCGTTTGTCAAAATTAACCTAGTTTCCTCTTCCGTTAATTCAGAAATGTAGGCATCAATGAATATTGTATCATTAGCTCTATCTGGGATTTGTGGACTTGAAATAATCTGTTCAACTTCATCAAAAAAAGTAGTAACTACTTCCCATGTGTTTTTCTGGTGATTCTCGCGAAGAAAGTGCAGGACATATTGTTCTATATGGAATGATTTAAGTTTAAAGTTATCTTCTCCCTCTTTCGATTTTCTTCTCCATCCCTTTAAGAATTTTACGGATTTTCTAAATGACTGATTCTCTTCGTTAGCTTTACTTGCCTCCTCTATGTATCCTTCGGGATCGGTTTTAATCCATATAATCGGTTCTTTACTTGAGTATTTATCTTTTCTCACTCTGTGCGAGTCTTTTATAATTTCGGGAACAATATACAATGGTAACCCAAATTCATTTTTTTCTGTAATAGGCACTGCAGGAACAACATCTATTGTAAACTCATGAGAGCTGTTCAGAAATTCAATAGTCACAGAGTGTGTTTCGGAAAGTACGTTCACCTTGACACCAAACTTTTCATATTCCTCACGTAGCCTTTTTGCAAGACTCTCAAGTATATTTTTAACATCAAGCTCATCTGGACTTACTTTTAAAGAAATAGATTTACGAATATTGTTTGTAACTGTTTCTTCTGGTAATTCCCATATCACATCAACATCATGCAAAGGAGTGATGGATGTAAATCGTCCATAAGAGCCTGATATGAAATTTCAAAATTGATGATAACTCATCATACTTTGCACTAACTTCTTTTCGCTCACTCTCTGTTGGTGAAAGATTTGAAGACACAAATTCCTCCAAGAGGCTATTAATATTCATTTTATTATCATTCATTTTTAGACAATATACATGGTATTTAAAATAATTACTGTTAATCTACTACTTGTGTTGGCTACATCACAATAAATGTAGTTATTGAAGAGATCCCAATGTTTTGAATCTTCTATCTCTCCCTGTTTTGCATAAATTATGATTGGTGTATTGTTCTCCTGTGCTTTATCTATCAGCTCCTTATACTTGCTATAGTTAGCATCATAGCCAATTACGAATAGGCTATGTTTTTCCATAAGTTGGAGTACTTTTGGGTCATCAGATACTGTGTATATATCTTTTTCCACATTAAATAGCTTTGTCTTGCTGATTAGTTCTCTTTCTGAAATTAGTGGAGCTGAATCCTCTAATCTTAAAAAATAAATCTTTCTCCTTAGATTATTCGCAAACCTAAATTGTAAAATTACGTATTTACGAATAAAGATTAGAAAAGGGATTAATGCAGTAATAATGCCGCCGATAATCCATTGAATTAAAGATATGTTTTCAATAAATTCTTTCATGTTAATGCTTATTAATGTACTTTATCTTTTGGTGGGTTAGGATCATTTGCAGGTTTTACTGTGTCAGAATCCCTTATCTTCCCATCAAGTCCGTGAATCCTAACTTCACCTCCGCCCTGATTCCTTAATATTTGCTTTGCATGCTTTTCAGCTTCTTTCTGAGTATTAAATAC
>CALMQQ010000200.1 GCA_937871845.1 uncultured bacterium | reverse complement strand
GAAAAATAGTAAATATTTAAAGAATGAATTTCAAGATTTCGGTGTAAGACTTGCGCATAAACTACAAGACCCAAAGCATAAAGCTCTGTATATTAAATTGGCAAAAGAATTACCTCGTGGAATACTTGAACAAGCACTTACTTTTACACTAGATTATCCAACAAGAGATAATAATAAAGGACGCTTGTATATGTGGAAATTAAATGAAATGTGCAAAGAAAAAGGCATTAAATTGCCTGGTAGCTATAGAAAGAAAACCCCGACCAAAAAAAAGAAAATCCAACAATTCGATATATTTTCGAAAGTATAAAATTATTAATTCCTGCATTTTAGAGATATAATATCTTCCAAATAATTAACTAAATGCAACTTACAGTAATTCTAACAGCATACAAAGAAGAGAAGACGGTTGCACGAGCTGTGAAAAGCATATGCGAACCCAAATACTCTGGTTATAAAGAAAAATTTCAACTGATAACAGTGATTCCAGACAAGGAAACTTTAAATACGGCAAAGAAGGAAATAAAGAAATACAAAAATACTGAATGGACTAGTGTGATTGATCCAGGAGAGGGCAAACCAACAGCTCTCAACCTCGCACTGAAAAAAGTTAAGGGTAAAATTATCATCCTCACAGATGGAGATGTTTACTTAGGGGGAAATAGTATTAAATTACTTTTTGACGCATTTAAAAATCATAAAGTGATGGGATCTACTGGAAGACCTGTTTCCGCGGATAAAAAAAGTACATTTTTTGGTTACATCTCTCATTTGTTAGCTGATGCAGCCCATCATAAAAGACTTACAACACTTAAAGGTATTCGTTCTGGAAGGTCAAGAGTTTTTGTAGGCTCAAAGAGCAATTTCTTCGCACTTAGTGGCTATGCAATGGCGATGAGAAATTTTCAACTCCAGATTCCCAAAGATACTTTAGTTGATGATGCATATTTATCCTACGTATTACTTTCTAAAGGAGGAAAGCTTGAGTATGTTCCTGAGGCAACTGTTTTTGTAAATTACCCCACCAATATCAAGGATTGGTATAAACAGAAATTAAGAGCGGTTGGAGGATATGTACAATTATGGAAGTTTGGAGTGATTGAGAAAAATACAAAAGTGAGGAATTTCTGGAAAGAGCTTGAATACTTTTGGTTTCCTATAAAATATGCTAAAAGCTTCAAAGAATACATTTGGTCATTAGCCCTATATCCCATGAGATTGTATATGTGGCTAATTATTTTCTATCAACAAAGAATTCGCAAAAGATCATTTGATGAAATTTGGGTTCGAGTTGAAAGTACTAAATAGATATGATTGAAAAAAGCATACAAAAACATCCTGAGTTCAAACACCTCGAGTCAATATTAAATAATCCTGACAACAAACAAAAGTATCTTCCTATCACAGAAATCTATGGAGTTACGCCTCAAATTTATGAAAAATTATCAAAACTAATAAGCAAGAAATACGAAAAAGGCATCATTACTGTATTTCGTGATAACCAAGAACTTCGGAAATATATAGAATCTTCAATACTTGTGATATTCGCAAAAGCTAATGCAACACAGTTAGTAAAGTCAATTATTGAGTACGGCTACCAAAGAGCTCACAAAGTGGAAAATCTGGGCGAATTCTCGCTTAAAGGAGATGTACTCAACTTTTGGCCACCTGGCTTAAATCACCCTATCAGAGTGTCATTTTTTGATGATGAAATTGAATATGCCGAGACTTATGATGAGATTTATGGCAGAAAAGTCAATTCCTGCAAATTTTTCCTACTTGGAGATTTAACGAAAGTTGACTCAAAAATCCAATTGGATCAATTTAATATAATTAGTTCCCACCTAGAGCCTTTAAATGCAATCTTAATCTTTGGAGGTGATAGATTTGAAAATCAAGAAAGCAATTCTAGCGTAAGTTTTGATTTTACATACCCACAATTATATTTCAATAGATTAGATATTTTAGAGAAGGATATTATAAATAAATCAGAGAATGGATACGAAATTAAAATCTTCACAAAACAAAAGAAATCAATTCCTACGAATTTAGTTAAATATGTTCAGGAAGATAAATCGATTGATTCAGGTTTCGAATCAAAATCAATAAAGACGATAGTTCTCACAGACAAAGAATTATTCGGAACAGTATTCTTAGGTTCTGAGGTTAAAAAACTTTCATCAGAACGTGCAAGGAAGATATTGGCAAATCTGGAAGGAGATATCGAGATTGGTGATTTTATAGTTCACGAGGATCACGGAGTAGGAGTATACAAGGGTATTAAACAAGAAGAATATGTTCAAGAGATCAGATTAGGGGTAGGGGAGAGAATAAAAAAAATTATCAAAGAAGATTACATTTTAATAGGATATGCAGAAGAAGATGAGTTATATGTGCCATTAAGCCAGATTGATAAATTAACAAAGTACATCAGTATTGATGACCAAGATCCAGGAATCACTAGACTAGGTAAAACCGACTGGGAAGCAATCCGTAAAAGAACAAAAGAGTCTATTTTTGCTATGGCAAAGGAATTAGTTGCTTTATATGCTAAACGAGAAATTGCCAACTCAAAACCTATTGACCAAGACAACTCTCAAATGTATGAAGAGTTTATCGCAGATTTTCCTTATAAAATTACCAAAGATCAGATCCAAACTGAACAAGATGTATTAAACGACCTCTCTCTTGAAAAACCAATGAATCGAATTATTGTCGGTGATGTAGGTTTCGGTAAAACAGAAATTGCAATGAGAGCAGCTTTCAAAATGGTGGAAAGCGGTTACCAAGTAGCTGTTCTTTGTCCTACAACTGTTTTGACAACACAACACGAAAAGGTTTTTAAGGAACGCTTTTCAAAGTTTGGTATCAGGGTAGAATCTCTATCAAGATTAAATAGTGCCTCTGTGAAATCTAACTTGCTAGATTTGAAGAACGGCAAAATTGATATTATCGTTGGTACTCATAGACTTTTATCGGATGATATAAAGTTCGAGAATTTGGGTATGATAATTGTTGATGAGGAACAGAAATTTGGCGTCAAACAAAAAGAAAAATTAAAACAAATTGAAATTGGGGTTCATGTATTGGCAATGTCTGCCACTCCAATCCCTAGGAGTCTAAGTATGGCACTCTCAAGTATCCAAGATATTTCAATCATTCAAACACCACCAGAAGGTCGCAAATCAATCGAGAATGTTGTCACAAAACTAGACCAAGATAAAGTCAAATTGGCTATTGAGAAAGAATTAAGTAGAAAAGGACAAATATATTATGTACATAACAAAGTCGAAACAATCC
>CALMQQ010000199.1 GCA_937871845.1 uncultured bacterium | reverse complement strand
AAAAAAACAAAAAGATATGGACTTTACACAAGAACAAATTTCAGAGTTATTAACAACAATAGCAAATAAAAAAGATGGATATCGAATTTTATTGCAACAATCGCTTGAGGCAATAATGCGAGCAGAACGAAGCCAATTCAATGAAGTCAACACAGATTATGGCAATGGATATCGATTTAGTAAGGTATGTGTACATAATGGAAAGATGGAATTAATGATACCTAGGAGTCGAAATCATAATTTTTATCCACTCATTTTAGCGCTAATAAAGGATCAAAACAAAGAGAGTGAGGCCTTAGCCTTTGAATTATACAAGTCTGGATTGACCACAGAGCAGGTAGGGAAGTTGTTTGGAAAGCTATACGATCATCATTATAGCAAGTCAGCGATTAGTCAAATGATGCAATCAGCAAGGCAAGATGTATTTGCATGGTTAGATAGAAAAGGGTTAGATACAATTTACCCGGTGATATATATAGATGCGACCTTTTGGCCTACACGGAGAGAAAATGAAGTTAGTAACGAAGCGTATTACACTATATTAGGAGTAAAACAAGATACAACGAGAGAAGTATTGAGTATTGTTAATCATCCTACAGAGGGCGCCTCTAATTGGGAAGACGCCTTAAATCAACTAAAACAACGAGGTGTAGAAAAAATAGAGCTCGTTGTAGTAGATGGTTTAAATGGGATAGAAGACGTAATCAACCGGGTATATCCAGAAGCTAAAATACAGCTATGTACTGTACATTTGGCTAGGAATATCGTTTCTAAAGTAAAGCCAGTGGATAAACCACAAGTTGTATCAGATTTAAAAACGATTCTTGATCCAGAACAAACTGAGGATAGTTTAACGAAGGGAATAATACGATTCAATGATTTTGTAAAAAAATGGCAATCTAAATACCCGTCGTTCAAACAATATTTAAAACCAAGATATTCGTTGTATTTCACTTATTTAAACTATGAAAAAGAAATACGCAGAATGATATACACCACCAACTGGATAGAACGATTAAACAGGAACTATAAAAGGACTTTAAGAATGAGAAGCTCGATGCCAAGCCCTGAGTCAGTACTCTTTCTATTGGGTAGTGTTTCAATGGATAGACTAGAATATAGGTATCCGATATATCAATTTAAATTAACAACAAAACTTAGCTTTTTAAGTACTTAACTATTAAAAAATGCAATATGATTATTTTTTTTTGGGCTCCCTAAGCTTTCATAATATGAAAAAAAATACACACTTTTTTGAACATTACCCTACTGGAATATACTAATCATATTTGAAATTGACCATTACTTGTTTTTGACCACCTTTAGGGGGCAGGGGGTAACAAAAATAAGTAATGGTAATAATTAAGTCCGATTAGTATATTACGTTTCAGTATCAATTCTTTCATAGATGTGCAGTGTCTTCATCGCATCTCTTACATAAAGCCGATTACCAACTACCACAGGACGGTCTAAACCTTTTCTAAATGATTTTTCTCCTGGCATTTCTACTGTCTGCGTAAATACTAATTCTCCAGTTTTCACATCCACCGCACCGAATACCGGAATATTATTGTCTCGATAGCCTGAAAAATATAAATAACCATCTGTATAATAAGTTAGATGAGAAGCTATGTGCAGATTCTCACTTAATTCCTTTTGGAGCTCTCGCTCCCCTGTTTCAACATCAATCAACTCAAATGACTTGGCATTTAAAGAAAATAGTTTTGTTTTTTGATCATTTATTCTTAAATAAGGTAGCGACATTGCTAAATTCCATAATACTTTACCTGTATCAATTTCATATTTTATTGTGGATTGGGTCAGAGGTACAATTAGAAACTTGCCCTCCATAATTGATTTACCATTTACTTTATCTGTTAGAATAGAATCCCACAATAACTTTTCTTTATACACATCTACAACAGCAATCTTATCTTTTTCCCTATTAAATAAAAACAAGTAAGGATTAAAATATTCATTCACTGCATATTCGCCATTGATTTCAAAAGCAGGTTCGTTCTTATTAGTAAGTATTATATTTTCATATTTCTTTTCAGTTCGTATGTACGATGATGCTATATATAAATTCTCGCTTAAAGTAAATATATACTGCTTTCCAGAATCAAATTTTTCAAATATTTGGTGAGTCGGGATATCTATTATTTTTAATTCACCATCATTAGAAAGATACAATTTCTCGTTGTATAATGCATAATTACTATCTCTTTCAAGTTGAATTGAATTAACTTCTAATGAATTATTTTTATTAATAAAATGCAATACATAATCACTAGTATAATAAGATAAATAATCTTCGTCGATAGATACTTCTGAAATTACATTGCCTAGCGACTTAATTAAATGCCACATGGATTACTTAATTGAAAATATTGAAGTGAAATTATCATCAATTAAATCAATCAAAGCTTGCTTGGTTTTGGGTCCGCTTTGAACTAATTTGTTGATTATAGCTTGATCAATTGTAGAATTTTGAAGTAAATCCAGAAACTGTTCCTTCGGCAAATTATTTATCTTATTCCCATCAAACCACCATTTCAATTGGCTCAAATCTGTGACATCAATTAAATCCATATCTTTCACGAATTGCGTTGCAAATCCAACAGGAGGCACATCATTTACCGATTTAAATTCATAAAAAATATCTTTGCTATTTCCGTTATTTGTAACCTTTACATCCACCCTCCTTATCCCATCTGCCGTCGTCTTTTCTGTAAATTCAAAAACTGTATTAGATGGAAATTCATTAGGGTATTTTCTTACTCCTTCAGCTACCCACATCGCGCCTTCCGTAAAATTATCACCTTGCTTGAATCCCGTAATAACTGATTTATAAGAATTACCAAATTTCACTGCTCCATATCCGAGGTCATCCAATATTTCATCCAAGTATCGATAAGCTGGATTTCCTCCGCTACATGTCCTACATCTTACACCCTTTTGAGCTAATTTCTGAATTGTTGTTTGTAGGTCCGATTTACTGATGATCGTTGCAATGTTAGGGTTGTCTAGTATTTTACTTGATGATGTTAAAACTGAAATATCCTTCCTAATATTTGGATTCTCAATTAATACCTCCCACGCCCTCACACACCCCGGCCTCTCCCGCAATACCTTGATC
>CALMQQ010000198.1 GCA_937871845.1 uncultured bacterium | reverse complement strand
TGTGTGATTATATCTCTTGAAGCCTTAAGCACGTTTGGCTGACTTCGATAGTTATTCCGAAGTGTTACGATTTTTGCATTCGAAAAACGTTTAGTAAATTGAAGGATATTTTCTAATGACGCCCCTTGAAATTTGAAGATTGATTGATCATCATCTCCCACCACGAATAGGTTTGGACTTTCAAAATACGAACTCAAAAGATATATCAATTCATTCTGAGCCGAATTTGTATCTTGGTATTCATCCACTAGAATATATTGAAACTGCTCTTGAAGCGATACCAGAAGTTCCTCGTCCTGAGTAAGCTTCTCCAATACAAACATTATCATATCTTCATAATCGTATTGATTCTTCTCAAGAAGTGCATTTTGGTACTTCTCAAAAATACCTAAAAGTGACTCCAGTTTTTCGAAATAATTTGCACTACTAAGTCGAGTATAGATTTTCTTGATTCCAGCCTTAATTTGATTCCTATCTTCAATTGTATATTCCTCTAATATCTCGATGACACCTTTAGTGTAGATATTATTCTTATCTGCTTTATCCAAAAGATTAATCCTCAATTTCTCAACATCTTCAGTTTTTATAGTGTTTGATCTTAGTTTTAAAAATTCTTCGTAGTATTCACTGGTTTTTTCAAAATATGTTTTCTCTTTATCTATAATTATTCTGAGGTCTTCAACAGATATACCTTCTTTTTTTAATTTAGATATACTTTGAATAATGTCCTTTGCATAAAGACCTTCATTTTTTATGTTGCGAAGAGGATCATTTACAGATAATTTAGACAAAATTTCTAGAATAATTTTAATTTTGTCTGTCTCGTCTATACTTTGTGAATTATCGACAAGCTGTGGAAATTTCTCTAAATTGCTTTGCATTACAAATTCACAGAAAGAATGGAAAGTGCTTATTTTGACTTTGTATGCATCGGTTCCGATAAATGAAGTTAGCCTAGAAAGCATTTCAACCGCTCCATTATCAGTGAAAGTCAGACAGAGAATATTTGAAGGATTTACTTGAGTGATTTTGAGAATATTCGCAATTCGGAGTGCCAGAGTTTGTGTTTTACCAGTTCCAGGTCCTGCAATTACCATAACTGGCCCTTCTATTGTATCAACAGCTTCTTTTTGTTCTTTGTTTAATCTAGCGTATTCCTCGGTGAATTTATCCAAAATATTAAGATAATATGTGTAATTATAGCCTATCGAACAAATCAAAGCATAAGCCAGTTTTGTATATTGTCAATTTACAATATACACCTATTTAACTTAGGTCTAGATAATCAATAACCCCTGTTTGATATTTGGCAATGAAGGCTTTGTCAATTTTCTTTACAGGATCTGCTCCAAGGAAGGTAAGTAACTTGTCTAATTCAGCCTTTCTTCTAAATGGATCTTGGATTGACTTTAGTTCTGCAATTTTAGGCTCGACTTCGAAGTACTTTAATTTATCCCAAGCAGGAAGTTGCCAAAAGAGCAAGAAACCTCTATCAGGAAAATCAATCCCGATAATCTTATAACAGTATTTCAAAACAGCTTTTTCTAATCTTTCTCGCATTTCTTCCGCCATAGCCTTTAGCTCCTCTAGAGATTTATCAGGGTTTGCCTTTACCCCGATTTCGAAATACGTCTTAAGCTTAGGTTCAGTTCCCGAAGGTCTAACAATTGCTTGTAATTGATGGTAGTTTTCGTCTGTTTTAAAATTAATTATCAATACGTTTCTAGATTCTTTATCTGTTGCAGAAACAAAATCTTCACCATCCCATCTATCGGTTAATTTTTCAACTTCGAATTCTCCGATTTTGATGGGTCTTTCCTCTCTTAAATTGTTCTGGATTTTAGCAATTGAAGACATTCCCTCGGCACCAGGAAGCCTTATCTCTGTAAGGTAGTTTAAGAAATATCCATTTTCTTCATAAATTTGATCCAAATATTGAGCCAACGTTTTACCTTCACCTTTTAATTTCGATGCTAATTCGGAAAGTAGGATACCTGCAACCAATGCATCTTTTTCACGGATATAATTACCGGCAGTGTATCCATGACTTTCTTCTACACCAAGTAAGAAATCCGAAATTTTCCCAGAAACTTGCAAATTATCCATTATCTCTCCGATATATTTAAACCCTACGAGCAAATCACCTGTGATTTTCACACCATATCTTTCAGCTAAAACAGTTATCAAATTTGTTGTAACAACTGTTTTTAATAAGATATTAGTTGGTTTTAATTTATTATTGGCTTTGAGTTCTGAAAGTAGATAATCTGTAATTAATACTCCAATTTCATTTCCATTATAGAATTTCCAGTTATCTTTTTCTTTGGACATTATCCCTATTCGATCTGCGTCAGGGTCCGAAGCTAATATAATATCTGATTCGCTT
>CALMQQ010000197.1 GCA_937871845.1 uncultured bacterium | reverse complement strand
ACAGAACAGCAAAATTATAACCAATCAGGAAACAACAATAATGACGGAAGATCAGACAGAGCATAAATGCTAGTTTGATTTTGTACTAAAAAGCCGGAGGAGAAATCCTCCGGTTTTTGTTTATGGTAGAAACTAATATGTGCGAAAGGGATATAATTTCTTAAATAATTTAGGAATTGCCAAAGTTGTATTATAGGAATAGTCCTATTCTACTATTAGTTACCAAAGGTCTTTTTCAAAGCACTTTCCATGCTATCCCCGCTCTTTAAATGCTGTAGGTACTTTTCTCGCAATCCGACTTTTTTCCTCTCCTCTTTGAAATTTTCAAAAGCTTTTTCTATCAACTTCATTTTTTCATAGGGTGTTAAATCGTCCTCAATCTGTACAGGCTTATTATTACTTTTTGGTAGCTCAAGTAGAACTGTCTCTATTACATCATTTATAGCACTTTCTAGGTTATTCCCACGAGATAGGTATTTTTGCACTTCTGCTAAGGGACTAATATCTATATTTCTTGCTTTCTCGGTTATCCCTACATAGTTGAAGTAGTTGTTTATAAAATTTATTAAATGAATGGGTAGAACTCTTGCTGGATAATTGGTTGCGAGGTTTACTGAAACGGCCCTGTCTTCTTTTTCTTGGTTTATCCTCATTTTTGATTTGGGTAGAGTTCTTGTATGAGACTCTGGGCGTTCATATCCTAGTTTCGAATTATCTAAAAAGTATGTATCCCTCATGCTTGTTTCTAAAGCGTAGGGGATGCTAACTCCTGGTGCCCCTTGTTTCTCCTGGTTCCTAGCGACAGAATAATGTGTAAGTAATAATTTCATTTCATCCCTGGTCGGTGGAGTTTGGAGACCTTTATAGAAATTTTGTGCAAGATTTAACTCAATCAAGTTAATATCCAGCTCTTCCGCTAAAAGTTCGTCTTCACTTTTGCTTCCATTTGATTCGATTTGTGTTGGTGAATCCATTTTTTAAACTGATAAATTTTGTGATAGGGAAAAACTCCTTCGTTCCTAGTTTAGATTAGTCTATATGAATGCTCCATAAAAATACAAGTCTGACCCTCTACATCGTCCGACATGGTGAAAGTGAAATTAATCTTGAGAGAAAATTAGTAGTTGGCCAGTCCCATGAATCACCTCTCACTCCAAAGGGCGAAAGACAAGCTGCTAAATTAGGACTTACTTTAAAACGTAAGCGCATAAAATTTGATTTTGTCTATTCATCTTCCTCTATGAGGGCCTACCAGACAGCACAGATTGCCACAGAGAAAATTGGATTTAATACTGATGAAATAAAGAAAGATGACAGAATTGTAGAGTATA
>CALMQQ010000196.1 GCA_937871845.1 uncultured bacterium | reverse complement strand
GAAACCTATGATGGAAATGGAGACGGCATTTGCAAATCAATTGAAGTTGCAAATGAGTTAAGAAATAGAAATATTCCAACGATGCTTTATCCAGAAATCGCAAAATTAGAAAAACAATTTAAATATGCAGATAGGAAAAACATTCCATATGTGATAGTAATAGGTCCTGACGAATTATCCTCTAACACAGTCCAGCTAAAAGACATGATAAACAGAACTCAAAGTCAGATGGATTTGGAAGATTTATACAAGACAGTAAGCTCTAACTAGAATGTTCTTTAAGAAATATTCTGGGAATCCTCTTCTTGGGTAGATACGTTTTTAATGTATATGAAAGCAATTCAATAAAACCAGGATCTACCTTTTTCGAATATACAATAAACGGGTCTTTCCGAATTACTCTTAGTTTCCATTTATCAAGTCTAGTAGCATACTGTATAGGTCTTCTGTATCTTCTTGGAATATATTTATATCCTTTTTCACCAATACCAACCCATTCTTCGAATCTATCAAATTGTAAATTCATGAAGTTTTTAAAGTCTTCTGGCTGTTTGATTACGATTTCATAATCTAAACTTTTTAAATTGAATTTTCGCAAATCTGATTTTGGAAAATACTGCCTCCCTAATTGTAAATCCTCGTTTATATCACGTATGAAGTTTATCCATTGTGCTGATCTACCTAAATATTTCGCTGTCTTATATGCATCTGCTCGTAAATCAAGTACTTTACACATAAATAATCCAATTACTTCTGCTACTCCATATGAGTATTCTAAAGTATCCTCTAGTGTATTATAAGTTTTACCATTTTGGTCCATCAACATACTTTCAAACAATGCTTCAACCCATTCATCCTTAATCCCTTTCTCTTTTTTAATTCGGACAAATTCCTGAATAAGCATAACATCTGAATGCTTGGTTTCTAATGTTTTATAATATTCCGCACGTATTTCATCAAAACTTAACTCTGTTTTTTCAGGTTCGTCAATTGAGTCATCAACAAATCTACAAAAGTTGTAAACTGCAGTAACATCTTCACGAATTTGAGATGGGAATCCAATTGCACTAAAAAAATATCTTTTACTTCCTTTATAGAATCGAGTGAAAAATTGTATTTTTTCTAATAATTTCATTAAACTGGGTGATCTTTCACAATTAATTTCTCAGTGGTTTCTGCAGTTAGTAAAACTCCTGGCACACCAGCTCCAGGATGTGTGCTGGCACCAACCAAGTAGAGATTTTCTACATCTTCACTTCTGTTATGTGGTCGGAAGTTTGCACTTTGGAAGAGAGTTGGTTGAACCCCCCATGCACTTCCTAGGTAATTATTTCTTTCTGAAAGAAAATCCATCGGTGTGAATACTTCCAGAAAATCAATATTTTTCTGTAAATCTTTCATACCAAAATCATTCTCCAAGAAGTCGAGTACTCTTTTTGTAAATCTATCTTTCTCGACTTTCCAATCAACATCGGCTTTAAGATTTGGAGTAGGAATCAAAACATACATAGATTCACAACCTTTGGGTGCCATTGAACTGTCTGTTTTAGTGGGGACATGAAGATACATTGAAAAATCATCCGCCAGTACTTTATTTTTAAAAATATCATCAATAAGTCCTTTGTATCTTTCGGACAAGATCAAAGTATGATGTTTTAATTCCGGGTACTGCTTCTTTGTACCTATATAGGCAAGATAACAACTCATAGAATATTTCATCTTGTTTACGTTATCTTTCTTCCATTTATTGAGTTTATCTTGCTCTATTAAATCTTTGTATGTGTGAGCGAAGTGAGCATTTGAAACAACTAGGTCAAATTTTTCTTCTCCATTTTTTGTTTTAACACCAACAGCTTTTCCATCCTCTATAATAATTTTATACACCTCTGTAGAAGTATTAACAATTCCTCCATGCTTTTTAAAAACTTTCTCTAAGGCTTCAATCAACGAATACATTCCGCCTTTTGTAAACCAAACTCCTCCCACTTTCTCAAGATATGGAATCATCAGATATAAAGAAGGAGAGTTAAAAGGACTACCTCCAATAAACAGTGGATGGAAAGAAAAGATGAATCTGCTCCTGAAATCCTTGAAGAAAAATTTGACGTTAGTATAGCAAGATAACATAGATTTTGTGCTAATTATTTTTGGTGCAGCCTTGAAAAAGTCCTTCATTGATAAAAATGGTTGCGAACCCATCCTGTCCGAAATAACTATTTTGTATAATTTGGAAGAATATTCCATAAACTTATCATATGCTTTCGCATCATCTTTATTGAATTTTGCTAATTGACTTTTCATCGCATCACTATCACCGTTGTAATCTATGAACGTTTTATCGTGGAAATAGATTCTGTAGTATGGATCAAGAGGAATATACCCAAGATATTTTTCTCTTTCTTCGCCAGCCGATTTAAAAACATCATCAATTATTTCGGTTGCAGTGATTAAGGAAGGCCCCATATCAAAAGTATATCCATCTTTCTTAAGCTGATATGCATGACCCCCAACCTTATCTTGTTTCTCGAATACGGTGACTTTATAACCTTGACCTTGTAACCTTACTGCCAATGCTAAACCACCAAAACCCGAACCGATAATTGCTACTTTTTTCATAATTTTATTTAATAAGATGGAATTTTTTGAATAAAATTAAAAATATTAAAAAACTAATAATTAACGGAATAAACATTCCCATTAGAATACTAAGAAATGTCCACAGTATAAGATTTCCCAAATAAATCAAAACTAAATATTTGTTTCCTATGGAGAATTTCTGAAGTAATTGGAAAACTATGATAGAAGATATCAATGAGGAAAATATCCATCCCAAGAAATTTAGAAAAGGGACTCCGTAATACAAACCTGTTTGTTCCCATTTCCAGAAACCCAAGCCTGTTGCTACTGGATCGAAAACTAAATCTAATGATAACAATAGAATTGTTGTAACAATTATTCTATAAAATCTCTTTTTAGCAATAAACTCACTCAAAGAGTATGCGCTTATAACTAATGTTGGCCAAATTAGAAATACAGTATATGGGACAATTGAATATAATTTATATCCCATCATGTCCGAATATTGAAATCTAGAATAAGGGAATCCGGTTTTTATACTTGTCGTTTCAATAATTAAACCGTAAATACCTAATAGTATAAAAATTGCTAACGATACTTTAATATTTGTAGACCTATAAAGGAGATAGAACCCTACAAACCCTAAAATCAAAAGTACTATCTGTAACATAATCGGAAATATTGAAGAATCTCTCGTCAGAAAAATAACGAAAGCACTAATCATGTTTACAATGATTACAGCAACAAATTCTTTAAGAGGAATCTTCATTGATAAAGGTTGATTATAAATATAATCGAGAAAATGAAGCCTACAATAAAATTAATGTAAGGAAAAAACCAATATGTTTTGTTAATGTCAAATTTCTTAAGATTCAAATTTAACAAGGGGAGTGCAGGATAAACAAGCAAAATCAGTGTGAAAGGAAATAAATACCCAGTATTTAAAATCCATAGAAATGCGACTAACCATAGAATATTACATATTACGAGTGAAGTGTTTTGACCTAGAAGTACCGCAGTCGTTTTAAGTCCTGCTTTTTTGTCTGCTTCTATATCTGGAATCGCAGAATATAAGTGCATTGCGACTGGAAAGATAAACAATACTGGTAAAATTTGTAAATTAGGAAGGGTAGGGGTATTAATCAAAAATCCAATAATTCCTGGGAATGCATAGAAAATATTACTCAGCGAATCAATAAATGGCCTTTTCTTGAATCTTGCAGGTGGTAAACTATATGAGCCACCCAATATTATAAATAGAATTAACCATAGAGCGATTTGTGGAATAAGATAAGAGATAATTATGGAAAGAATGACAACTACAACTACTCCGTATAAGAGATAGTTCTTATGTGATACTTCTAATAAATTCTCTTGTTTGCCTTTTTTGGGATTAAATTTATCAGTATCTTCATCAGCTAAGTCATTTACTCCATATACGAAAAGGTTGGCAGGAAAAATGAAGAACAATAATAGAACAATAAATCTCCAGTCAAGGAGCGCTGTTGGATCAGGTTCTTGAAGTCCTGCAAAGAATCCGAATAAATATGTCCCAAATAAGTACGACCAAAATTTCGGTCTAGATGTTTTATAAAAAAAGCGTATTAAATTATTTTTTTTCATTGAAATCGTCGGAAATTTTATCGGATATAATTCGCGCTGAAGCAACACAAGCGGATAAACCAGAGCCTGGATGAACATATTGACCTGTATAGTATAAATTATCCAATTTCTTGCTTTTATAACCCACTCTTAAGAATCCTGTTTGTTTGAGATTGTTTGCTAAACCAAGAGCTGTACCTTTATAAGCATGGAAATCCTGTTTAAAATCGTTAACAGTAAAAATCTTTTTGTAGATTATGTCATATTTAATTTCTTCTCCGATTACACCTTCAAAGTGCTTAATAATTTTATCGAAATATGTAATTCTCAGATTGTCATTATCCTCTACACCAGCGGGGATAGGAACTGTAAAGAATAAGTTCTCACAATTTGATGGAGCTACTGTGGAATCAGTTTTACTTGGAGCACAAACATAATACGCAGGTCTTTGCGGCCAAACAGTACTATCACTCAGTCCCTTGAAATGCTCCTTCCAATCTCTATCTAAAAACAAATTGTGGTGTTGAAGATTTTTCAGTTTTTTATTAACACCTAAATAAACTATAAAAGCTGAAGCACCAATTTTCTTGCTTGACCAGTATTTTTCATCGTATGTTTGATATTTTTTATCCAAAATTTCAAGTTCTGTGTGAGCATAGTCTCCATTCATAACAACTAAATCTGTAGATTCCTTTTGTCCGTCACTACTTATAACCGAAGTAATATTTTTGTCCGAATAATCGAACCCAGATACATCAAAATTAAATTTATACTCAACTCCTAATTTCTTGCTCAATTTATAAATAGAAGTGAAGAGCTTTCCTATACCACCTTTGGGGTAATACACTCCTTTTTTGTAATCAGCATATGACATCATTGCGTATAATCCGGGAGCATCTTCAGGATGAGAGCCAAGTAAAGCC
>CALMQQ010000195.1 GCA_937871845.1 uncultured bacterium | reverse complement strand
AGCACTTATTAGATGCGGGTTGTGATGATATTTTTATATTAGAGGATGATGCATTAATACTGGATAATTCTGTGTGGAACTATTGTATAAACTTCTCTAGAGAAACGGGATTACTCCATTTCAATTGGAATAACTACCGCAGGGAAGATAATATGCATGTCCCAGCAGACTACCCATCATTCAAGGCACTCATTTCATATAATACGGAAGCCAACTTTTCTTATTTTCACAGGGAATTTTTAAAAGATATTAGATTTGATACAGAGTTCGTGAATGCCTGGGAGCACGTTGACCTTGAATATCAAGGAGTTATGAAAGGATTTCTACCTGCATTTAGGATGTTTGTTAGTCCTATGGGACTAGAAAAATATATAAGAGTTCATGATAATGGCAGGTCAACAATATTAGACCAACCAGAACATCAGGAAAGAATAAAACAAGGATACGAATACTGGAAAAACAAGTGGGGGGTTGAGATTAAGGACTTACACCCAATTTCCATGGAACAATTCGTAAAAAATACAAAGAAAATTAGAGAAGCATATGGAAGACATTAAAGAACAAGTTAGACAAATTATTAAAGATAATGGTGGATATGTATCTATTATAGATAGTCCTGGACCGATAACACTCATATTTACGCATGTAAGAAGTGATAAAGGGAATAAATATCCTAGGAATAGTGATATCTATTGGCAGAAAATGGCAGTAGAAATGGGAACTTATAAGGTAGAAAATCTACACGACTTTGGGAAAAATACCGTACAAGGAATATTAAATGAATCTAATCTTTATAATAAAATTCCTATATTCAAATTATACACTGCCGAGAGAGTGGGAGATATAATTTATATACGAATGGCATTCCTTAATAGCTTTTTTGGGGATCAAGTAGAAATTGATATGGATACTGCAAAAGAAATAATAGCTGACCCAGAAAAATTCGGACTACAGGATAGATACGAATTTATTAAAGATTTAAAAGTTATATATGGACTTACGGATAAATTTGGTGACTAACACTTTCGGTAATTATCACCGACAAAATGTTGCAGTGGACTCTTGGAAATATCTCAAGAGTCTATTTCCAGTTATAACCATAATTGATTGTCAATTTTCTGACGAAAAGAACTCCCATACTCCATATGATGGAATCTCTACTGATTACTGCTTAACTAGATCGAGTTTAGACCTAGTATCTAATGCAACTAAAAAATTACCTATATTGTACGATATAATTAAGAGGGGGTTTGATGAT
>CALMQQ010000194.1 GCA_937871845.1 uncultured bacterium | reverse complement strand
TTTACTGGACTAACAAGAAAGTCGGTCTCTAAATCATTAGCTAGGCTTATTAATGCGAAAATTCTACTAGTTACCAATAGGGAACCACTACATTATAAAATCAATCCCAATACGGATAACTGGGTAGTTACCAAAAGGAAACTAGTTACCAAATGTACCCCCACTAGTTACCAAATGGTTACACAGGTAGTTACCAAAAGGAAACACACAAAAGAAACTATTACAAAAGAAACTATTACAAAAGAACATGTGCAAGAGAGTAAGGAATTTTTAGAATTTTGGAATTTATATCCTAGGAAACAAAGTAAAGTTGATGCAGAGAAGAAATATAAAATCCTAGTGAAGGATGGTTATCATGAAAAAATAATCCAGGGACTTCAACGCTATCTCCGTTACTGGAAACAACACAAAACAGAACCCCGATATATTCCCCTCCCAACAAGTTGGCTTAATGCTCAAAGATGGAATGATGATTTAGATATTAAACCCATGTACCAGGAACGAAAACTAGATTTACCTCCTGGATGGGTACCACCACCACCGCCTAAACGTGCGAGTTCGGACCTCCTCAAACTCAGTCGTGAACGCTTTGAGGAGCTTAAACGTACTGGTTTATTTCTTAACACTACCTAACATGGGAAACAACATATCACGTAAATACTACAGATTTAGCTCCACTAGAGCCGAGTCAATCGTAGATATAATTACTTTTGTTCGTCTCCGTTATCGTGTAGCTAATTCCTTTCACATCATCAGAGAAAACAAAAAGGTTAAAGTTAAAGAAGGGGCTATAGCCTACACAAAACATGGGGAAAATAAGGTAATTATCAACTTCAAAAAGGGTAGTTATTATTACGACTACCTTACAGAGGATGAAGAGATATCAGAACTTACTCGATATCTACTAGGGATGAAACATTTATTCCTGGATAAAATCACACAAAATATTTGACAATCGCCTCAAAAAAAAGTAATACTCCCACGAAAATTGAGAATCAAACTCGTAACTCTAATTCTATGAGATGGCTAGACCTACTAAATACAAAAAAGCCTATTGTAAGAAAGTCGTAGACTTGATGAGTAAGGGTTATTCTAAAGAGGCAGTTGCAGGTTCTTTACATATTACAGCAGATACTTTGTATAGATGGGTGAAAATTCATAGAGAGTTTTCAGATGCCATAAAAGAAGGGGAAGTGCAATGTAGGATGTTTTGGGAAGGATTAGGGATTGATTATATTCTAGGCGGACCACAAGATGTAAAACTAAATGCTACAGTTTGGATTTTCAATATGAAAAATAGATTTGGTTGGAGGGACCTACAAGAGATAAAGAGGGCGGACCCTACAGATGAACTAAAAACTATGACTGATAAAGAACTAGAAGAATTATTAAAAGATCTAAAAAATGCCAAAAAATAAAATAACCAATGAGCAAGTGAAGGTAGAGTTCCAGGAACAAGACACAAGCGGAGGGGATATTCCCCTTACTCCTGAAGAGACTAAACGATTATTAAAACAAGTTGAGGCAGAATACGATACCTCTAGAAACTATTTACTCCACAAGAAAAAAGTATGGGGAATGAGACTTTCCCTTTTCAATAACCAAAAGAGGGATGAAGATAAGTTCGGGGACCCTTTGCTATATACAATCTTCATGACTGTTATAGCTAGTTTGTATAACGACCAAATGCAAGTAGAGTTTTCAGGACATGAGACTGGAGATGACACACAAGCTGAGAACTTGAACCATATCGCCCGATATGATTTTGATGAAATGGGGATGGCTGAGATTAATTATGATTGGATATTTGATTCCCTTTTCTTTGGTAGAGGTATGGTTGAGTTTGTAGGATTCGATACCAAAACTAATACTCCTGAGGTCCAGGTAATAGACCCCCTTGTATTCTATAGGGACCCTAAAGCAAGTGCATTTAATGATAGTTCAACTTCACGTGGTTGTAGGTTCTGGGGGCAGGATGTAGAAATTACCAAAAGGGAATTAGAGAAGGACCGCTATGCATCCATTGATAGAATTATTCAAACATCAATCAAGCATGATTCAGGAATAGAAGAGGCTAGAAGGGCTAGAGCTGATGCTCAAAATACTCAGAATGATTCTAAAGAGGGTCCTGAATTTGGAGATAATGAATCGTTTCAACTTATCAAATGGCATACACACTTTAACGGAAAGAAATGTTTAGTTGTTACCACTAATGATTTTGCAGATGTTGTTAAGTATTCTGTAGCTAAGAACCAGGCTAGTTGGTTAGCTGTAGATCGTCCATCATCTAAAATGAGTAGAGACTGGGATGGAGTATCTATTCCTGACTTGATTGAGGATAAGCAAAGGGCTAGAGCAATTACACAAAATGCAACTCTAGATAGCATACAACACTCGATATACCCTCATTACTTATACAATGAAACTAAGATAACTAATCCAAAAGAGCTAGATTTTGGCTTAAATAAGAAAACTGGAATAAAACACGACCCTGTAGGGGCTGTAGTAGCCCTTCCAAAGGATTACCCTAATGTAAATGTCGTTGAATATATCATGAATCAACTGGATGAGGCGGCTCAAAAAGCTACAGCCACGCCTGAAACACAACAAGGCGTAACATCATCTCAGGATAAAACTCTAGGAGAAATTAACCTTGTAGCCTCTAAAGTTGGAGTAAGATATTCTCTAACAGCTAAATTCTTTGAGATATCAGAAAAGAACTTCTGGAAAACATGGTACTTCATGTATCACAAGTACATGCCTGATACTTCTAAGAAATTGGTAGAGCTTAAATCGGCTTTTGGTTCTGACTGGAAAACATACAAGAAGAACGAACTTATAACTCCTAAGGCGGACCCGAATATAACAATCACATCTAAGATATTATCAGAGGCTATCAGAGACAAGGAACTAACTAGACTTGCTACAGTTTATAAAGCAACTGCACAAAATCCAGGAACTAATCACCGCTATATAGCTAAGAAGATGTATAAACTCATAGGGTATAGCGTTACTGAGATTAATAAACTACTCCCTCCATCTCCTGATGAGTTGATGGCAGAAGAGGAGAATCAATTACTCGATAAGAATAAGAAAGCTCCAGTTAAACCGAATGATGACCACATGGCTCACATAGAGATACACGAAAGAGCTAAAGCAACTAACGCCACGTTTGCACATATTGAAACCCATAAGGCGGCAATGGCACTTCAGAAAGCTAAGCCTGAATTATTCCCTGAATTACAGAATCAACAACCAGGAGAACCTAATATAAATGCACAATTGAACCCTGATGCTCCATCTAATATAAGCCAAGCACTTATGATGCAATGATACATAAGGAACAAGAGGTAATTGTAGAAAACTTTGCTAATCTAATCTCAACTGAGGGATGGAAATACCTTGTTTCCGTTATTGAGGATACGATTGAGGAACTCAACAAGGATTTGTTAGTGATTCCAGAGTCTGTAGACTATCAGAAACTAGGAGAAGAGAGAGTAAGGACCGCCAAACTAATAGAGCAATTAACTAGGTTTATAAGTCTACCCGAACAAGTTGTAAGACTAGATAAGCAATATAAGAAAACATCTATTAAAAACTACCTGGACCCATATTATAACCTACCAGATTAACTGGGTAATTTATTTTTTATATTCATACAATGAATGAAGATTACAAAGATCCTTTTGATGACTTAGATGAAGAGGCAGAAGGAGAAGAGAACAACGAACCTGAAGAGAAGAAGGCAGAAACTAAAGGGGATAAAACAAAGCCTGAAGGCAAGGACAACCCCGATGATAGAGTTGAAAGGCTAGTAGCAAAGGATAAAGTTAGTGATTTCCTACTTGAGGATGGAAATGAAGTATACAAGAAACACGCTAATAAAATACTTGAAGAGGCTATGAAACCTGAGAACAGAACACTACCCATTGATAGAGTTGTAGCTATTGCATTAGGTCCATCTGAATTAGTAGAGATAGGTAAGCAGATGGCAGATACGAATCAATCTAATGTAGATAGGGACTTCTTCAAAGGGTCCAACTCTTCAAGCAAAGGAAATGAACTAGGCAATGCCTGGGACCTTTCAGAAGAGGATTTTGAAAAGACAATTAATCAGATGAGAATAAAAAACGCTGGAAGATATTGACTTTTTATAACTAAAAAGTAATACTCCGCCCGATAAGTTGGGTACAGCTTAACCAGAAATACTGGGTACAGATAATTTAATCTCTAGGGAAGAGACTATTTGTACCCTTTATTTTTTATTTATTACTTTAATCAAATGGCATTAAACACCACAGCAAACATTCCCTACCCTGTAAATACATACTACGATAGACAACTATTGAGCAGGGCTTTACCTTTACTCTTACATGATAGATTTGCACAAGTAAGAGATTTACCAATGCATAATACTGATACTATCAAGTTCAGAAAATACAATGCATTATCAGCAAACACTACTCCTCTAACACCTGGAGTAACTCCTGAAGGTAAACAACTATCAGTTACTGATGTAACCACTCAGATAAAACAATATGGTGATTACATGACTGTAGATGACTTCACGCTAGATACTTCAATAGACCTCGTTTTGATGGAGGCTGCAGAAGTATTGGGAGAACAAGCAGGACAATCACTTGATTTAATAATTAGAGAAGTATTACATGCTGGAACTAATATCCGCTATGCAGATGTTACAGCTCCTAAAGCTAATGATGAAAGAACAGACATTACAACTGGAGATAAACTACTTGCAGATGAAATAAGACTCTC
>CALMQQ010000193.1 GCA_937871845.1 uncultured bacterium | reverse complement strand
TTTCTCGGCTTCTAGTCTTGCCCCCTCGCTTCTGTTCCAAGCATGAACTATATAGTCTTCATCTAATAGTTTGTAAACCATATTTAAACCCATACTACCTAAACCAATAAATCCAATTTCTTTTTTCATGACGTATAAAAGGCTAAAAACTAAGATAACTTTTGATCCGTGAATACCTCGGCGGACATTAGAGATGTAACAAGGGCTGGATGTTTGTAAATCATATTCTGTGTTTTTTCGAGTTCTTTATATTTATGAAGCTCTTTTAGAACGGGCTTTTTATCAGAACCTATCATAAAAACGGTAATTTTGTTTGCTTTCTTGAGAAAACCGGGAGTAACAGTAATTCTTTTGGGATGTACTCCACCATGTTTGTGTCCTACTGCCAGTCGATTCTCAGGGTAAGTTTCTTCAAAAAGTTCCATGTCATTCATCGGAAGAATTCCTGCTGTGTGTGAATCGGTACCAACTCCAAGATTACATAATATAAAATCACTATTTCTAAGGCGATCACGTAAAAAGTTATTAAATCTATCAGCTTCCGCTTCAAGTGACTTCCCTGACAATATTTCAAATATGTTCGCCCCAAGCTTTTTTAATTCGACAAACAGTTCTAATTTCTCGTAAATGGGCCACGTTGCATCTTTGTGATTTGGATCTTTCGAATATCTTTCATCACCCAAAGAAATATTTAGTTTGGAGAAGTCCACATCTAACTTCGTTAAATCTGACATCTCTTTGTATATATTTATCGCAGAGCCTCCTGCCAAAAGCCATGTTACATTATTTTTATGTGACAATTGGGAACTAAGTAGTTCTATATTTCTCTTTGCAGAGCTAAAAGCAGGTTTGGTTGAAGTTTTAATCTGAAACATTTTTTCGAGGATATTAATTAACTAAACATTCTATCAAAACTCAGCTCTTTTCGGGTCGATTTCTCTCAAAAGATTGTAGTAGTAGATACTTTCGATTTGAAACTCTTCGTCTTGACTGCGAGATTTTGTCTTTGACCATTCATATTTTTCAGATAACGATAGTTTGGATTCTCGAGAAATACTCACTTCGTAAATATATGAATTCAAAATTTCTGCTACATATCTTTTTTCGCTAGACCACTCACCCGCTAGATATTCAACAGAAATGTCGTTATTTTCTACGATGTATTGCTCTGCGGAAATTAAAGATAAAACCAATTTTTTCAAATCCTCTGCATTATTCTCAATATAACTTTCCGAAGTTAATAGATAGGTGTAAGACTGCCCTTCTCTTTGAATGGGTAAAACTATTTGTTGAACTTCAGAACCTTCAAATGTCTCAGATTCATATACATAAGGCTGCCACGCAAAAATTCCGGTTACCTCTGCATTCGCCAACTCTTCTGCCAGTTTCTCAGGTTTGTAGGTTTCAATAATCACGTCCCTTTTATCTATTCCAGCATTACTAAATCCTTTCCCAAGCCAATAATCTGTTTTGTATGAATCTGGTACACCTACTTCTTGGCCACTCAAACTCGAAACATCAAAAACACCTTTCTTTACGTCGACAACGAAAAAATATTTTTCTGCATTTAAAACGGAAGTTATTATTTTATTTTTATTTTCTGCCGGATTTGCCATTACTATAGATAGGTCCTCCACAAAGACCACGTCAACCTTTGACTCTGAAAGCGCTTGAATTAATTCTAATTCGTCATCATAGTTTCGATAATCAATCTCAACTTCTTTATCTGCAAAATATTCTAAATTCTCAGCTATGCTCACTAAGGCTATATCTTCTATAGATGAATATCCTATTGTTATATCATCTGACCTATTTCTGTACTTATATGAATAGATAAAAATTGCAGAGATAACAACAAAAATTAGTGAGAAAATTATTAGACTTTTTTTAACAATCGAGGAAAAGTTACGCTTGTTTTTTGGCGATTCTTGTTCACTAGCATTATTTATTTGGCTAATATCGAAATCACCCATAAATTTTATTCGTATCTTAATGCGTTAAGAGCAGAAATGTTTGTGGCACGTCTAGATGGATATAGACCTGTGAGCATTCCAGTTACTGTAGCTACAAGAAGGATTGCCATCAGAGATGCGAATGGTATACTCGCAACCTGAATAGATTCGTAACCACGAGAAATAGCAATAGATGAAATAATTGTAGAAACAACTGTACCGCTAACCAATCCAATTACAATTCCAAGGACTCCACCTCCGAGTCCTAACAAAATTGACTCGGTGAGGAACAAATCCTTGATCTCAACACTCTTCATCCCCATCACCTTTAGAAGTCCCACCTCTCGAATCCTTTCAAGAAGAGACACTGTCAATGTATTAAACATACCAAATGATGCAACAGCTAGGGCAACCATACCAACACTTGTTAATACCAACCTTATATTTCTGAAAGTGGACTCTATCTGTGTGATAGTGTCTAAAATTGATTCCGTTCTATATCCCATGACATCTATTTTTTGTCTTACTTCTGGTACATTATCTTGGGATGCAGCAATAACTCTGGCTTGTGAATATGTTTGTACTCCTAAGGCTTGTACATCCTTTAGTGGAACGTAAATCACGGGGATAGAGAAGTTTGAAACTACAGATGTAATCTTATATGTTGTTGGGTAACTTTCCAAATCCACTTCTTCCCCTTCGGCTAACTGTTGTGTTGCGATAAGAGACACATCAAATTCACTCCCAATTGTGGACTCATACTCTAAC
>CALMQQ010000192.1 GCA_937871845.1 uncultured bacterium | reverse complement strand
CAGCCCACCATTCGCTTCGGCGTTTGGGGTGTATGATCTATCAGATTAGTCTGATAGGTTTGATCACATTTTTAGTAGCGGATAATTCTAAATCATACACGGTGGTATTAAAAGCAAAAATGTCTATCCCTCATATTCCAGATTCGGGGACGTTTATCATTAACGTCAACACTATCGATCGTGTTCTTACATCGGGTATATCGGTTATATCCCCGGTAAGTACTCCGTTTGCAGGAACAGTAGTCTACGATACAGTTGACGCAGACGCAGAGATTGAGCTAGAGCATGGATTCCTTCAAGTTAGCAGCTCTCATGAACTCGGGACATTTGAGCTCCAATTTCACCTCGTTGACCCTGATGAGAATGAATCTAACACTGCTACAGTCCGTTTCATCGTTGTTGATTTTGGACCTCATAATGGAGATGATATACCTAACCCTGAACCAGTTATCGTCGATCAAAGTAACTTAATCATTTCTCATGCTCATGTTCTGGACATTCTTCAACGTATTACTGACAGCCCTAATGAACTTGAAGACGAGATTGAGGTGAGTATGTGGTTAGAGTCTGATCAAAGTGGTACGGTCAAGCAATACTCTTATGCTGAACTCCGAGATAACCTTCAAGGTAATGAAACTTTCGGCGATCTGCGATACACTCCAACTGAGATTGGCGAAGACACCGCTCATCTTACATTTGCTTACAATGGCTGGGAATATGAACTGACTGTGACGTTTACTGTTTCAGCTTCTATGTCTGGCGGTGCGGGAATCGGAGTTTACGGAGATTTGTCTGTAGACGAACCAAATGATGGACCAGTTGTTGTACCAGGAACTGGTGCTCAAGCTACTAATGTCTTGACTATTGGCATAATTGGGGCTGGCTTAGCTTTGGTTATTGGAATGATTGCTGGACCAATTCTTGGGGTAGCAGTGCTTGCTGTGATATTGCTGATCGTACTCTTCCGACAATAATATCGACTGTTAAGAGATCAATGTACTAAAAACTGAAAGATCATTGCGGTGTATACCGGATAAATAGTCTGCCCAGAGAACTTATTATTAGAGATCTATTGGCGAAATCATCTAATACACACATCAATCTTGAATGATAGCTAGAAAGCCTTGTCGACAGATGTAACACGTATTGAGCAAATAATGCCTATAGGCATTATTTCGATCTTGGATTTTCATCATATCCGGAATTTTCTTCATAGCACAGACCACTTTCGTGTGAAAAATGATCCGAGGTTACTGACAGGTGACCACGATTTTTGTTGAACATAATCCCGTAAATCTCTAGGAACATACACAAAAACAAGCCCGTTCTGTTGAACAGCAGCTAGACAAAGTTTGAGTGTCTTTAGTTCATCTGGGATATACATAAGAGCAAGTCCATTTCGTTGAACGGCAGCCAGACAAATTTCGGGTGTCTTTAACTCTTCTGGGACATACCCAAGAGCACTTCCATCTTGCAGAACAGCGGCCGTGCAAATTTCGGGTGTCTTTAACTCTTCAGGGACATATCGAAGAGCATGTCCATTCCGTTGAACTGCAGCCATGCAAAGTTCAGGTGTCCTTAACTCCATTGGGACAAACTGGAGAGAATATCCATTCTGTTGAACGGCAGCTAGACAAATTTCGGGTGTTTTGACATGAACATACTCTAGAAGCCAACCATTTTCTTGAACCGCAGCTAGGCACATGGCTTCAGTCTGGACTTCCCCGATTGGGTTTCTTTG
>CALMQQ010000191.1 GCA_937871845.1 uncultured bacterium | reverse complement strand
ACATTCATATTTTTCTCATAAGCAAGGTATTCTGCAGTTGTTAAAGCCAACCTTGGCAAGGTTATTCTTTCAATAACAGGATCGTTAGCGAGGTTAATAAACATTACAGTTTTGAACAATGCACCAGTTTTCTTGAATTCATTGATGAAGAATTGTGATTCTTCGAAAGTGATACCAATCGCACCAAAAACAATGGCAAAGTTGGAATCGACTTTACCTTCTTTGATTACTTTTGATTGACGAACAATCTGAGCAGCTAATTTTGAGTGTGGCAATCCAGCAACAGAGAAAATCGGAAGTTTTTGCCCTTGTACCAATGTGTTCATAACGTCAATTGTCGATACTCCTGTTTGGATGAAATCCTCAGGGAATTCCCTCATAAAAGGATTCAATGGAAACCCGTTGATATCGAGCTCTTTGTCAGGAATGATTTCTTCTCCACCGTCCATAACATCACCAAAACCATTAAAAACCCTCCCCAACATCAGTTCACTAACCCCAAGCTTCAAAGTTTTCCCTAGAAATGAAGCTTTTGAGTTTTTAATATCAATTCCAGATGTTGTATCAAACATCTGCACAACAGCCCGATCATCTCTCGCCTCAAGAACACGACCTTTTCTTATCTCACCATCTTGAGTCTCAACTTCGACAAGATCTTCAAACTTAGCATTTTCGACACCTTCTACAATCAACAAAGGACCGTAGAGCTCTTTTATTGTTTTATACCACTTTTTCATTTTTCAAAATATTAATTTAATATAATCAGTTTAGATTTCATCATCTAGATCTCGAATCACACGATAGTAATCAGGTTGTTCTGCCTCTGTTACGTCATTTTCAGGTTTGAATTTCATCAATTCTTTTGTAATTTTCTTCGAAAGAGATTCAATTTTTGATATCTCACTCTCAGGAACCAATTTCATTCCAACTATTTCATCTTTAACAGGCAAATCCAGTAATTCTTCGATATCAAACTCATCACTAGTTTCAGCGATTTGTACGGCAATTTCATAGAAAGTAATAATTGCTTTTAACATATAATATTGCTTGCTTAGTGATGTGTATGTATCGATTGGGTCGAATGCGAATTGTTGTAAATAGTCTTCTCGCAATGATTTTGCCACATCAAGAATCAATCGGTCCTTCACTGATAGTGAGTCCATTCCAACGATTCTGATAATCTCTAGCAATTCAGCCTCTTTTTGTAATAGTTCTAAACTTTGTCTTCTTAGTTGAGAGAATTCTGGGTTAACTTCTGAGTCGTAGAACTTCTCAACCACATCATCATATCTGGAATAGCTATTTAACCAATTGATGGCAGGATAATGACGAGCATATGCAAGTGAAGAATCTAGTGCCCAAAAAACCTTGGTAACTTGAAGCGTTCCTTGAGATACTGGTTCGGATAAGTCTCCTCCAGGAGGAGATACAGCACCAATTACAGTTACACTACCTTCATTGGATTTGTTTCCGAGTGGGCTTACTCGACCAGCTCGTTCGTAGAATTCTGCAATTCTAGATGTCAGATATGCAGGGTAACCTTCTTCTCCAGGCATTTCTTCCAATCTTCCTGATATTTCACGTAATGCTTCTGCCCATCTTGATGTAGAATCAGCCATAAGTGCAACATCTAGACCCATATCTCTGAAATACTCTGCAATTGTAATACCTGTATAAATTGAGGCTTCTCTAGCCGCGATTGGCATATTTGAAGTATTAGCTATCAAAATAGTTCTTTCCATCAAAGGATCACCGCTATTTGGATCTTTCAACTCTGGGAATTCTTTCAAAACATCAGTCATTTCATTACCTCTCTCACCACAACCAATGTAGACAATTATTTGTGCATCACACCATTTTGCGATTTGCTGTTGAGATACACTCTTACCAGATCCAAATGGACCAGGAATTGCTGCAACTCCACCTTTGGTTAGAGGGAAGAAAGTATCGAAAACACGTTGTCCTGTGATAAGTGGTTTAGTAGGGACAAACTTTTGTTTGTACGGTCTTGGTTTTCTGATTGGCCATTTTTGATACATTTTAACCTCAATCTTTTTTCCATCGTTATCGATAATTGCAACAATCTCATCAACAGTATATTTTCCGGATTTAATTTCTAATATTTTCCCTGATACATTTGGCGGAACCATAATCTTGTGGCTAATGAGGTTTGTCTCTTGTACTTCTCCCAAAATATCGCCTTCCTGAACTTTATCACCCTTCTTTACTGTTGGAACGAAATCCCATTTTTTATCGCGATTTAGTGCAGGTACATTTATTCCTCGTGTAATGAAGATTCCACCTTTTTTAGAGATTTCCTCAAGTGGTCTCTGAATTCCATCATAAATACTCTTCAATAGACCAGGTCCAAGCTCCACACTTAAAGGTTCGCCAGTTGTCTCCACATCTTCTCCGACACTAACACCACTAGTCTCTTCGTAAACTTGAATCCATGCACGATTATCTCTAATCTCAATAATCTCACCAGTTAGTTTTTCATTACCAACTTTAACAACATCGTAAAGTCTAGCAGATGGAATATTCTCTGCGACTACTAGAGGTCCTGAAATTTTTACAATTTTTCCTGTCATTATCTTTTTCGTTAATTTAAATTATTTATCAAATTTTTATTTTCATTCCGATAGCTTTCTCTGCTAATCTTTCCAGTTCTTGATAACCTTTGTTCCCATCCTCTTCAAGTGATGGTAAAACTATCCATGGTATTTCTAAATTATCTATTTTCTTAATTAATTTAGAATCTTCATAATAAACTTCATCTGTCAATAAAATACCGCCTATTCTTTCAAAATTAGCTTCAATATATTCGATAATAGAATTTAACTTTGCTTCTTCGTAAACCAAACCTTTACAACCAAGGATACGGTAGGTATCAACTATATATTTATCACCAATTATGTATAAACTTCCCGATGTCATTTATCTAAA
>CALMQQ010000190.1 GCA_937871845.1 uncultured bacterium | reverse complement strand
ACATGACTACAGAAGGGTTTCCCCATTCGGAAATCTCCGGATTAAAACGCTTATTGCCAGCTATCCGAAGCTTATCGCAGACTATCACGTCCTTCATCGGCTTTTTGTGCCAAGGCATCCGCCGTATACTCTTGAGTACTTAACGCAAATTTTATTTATGATCCCGCTATCTAATAAAGATGGCGGGTATGACTGTGAAAACCTAGACATTCTTCCCATCGGACAGATGGGTAAGTTTTCACTAAAGACCTCCATGAACTAAAATAGTTCATGTTATTAAGTTATCAAAGATCTTTCTCTCGTTAATTAATTTAATCAATCAAGTAACGAAAACTTTAACCAAAGAAAAAAGATCCTTTGAGATAAAGAACCTTTATAAGTTTAAAAATGGAAGAGGTTTATTTAATCATTGCTTTGTCAGCAAAGATTCCCGAACAAACATTCCCTTAAAGGTGAGATAATTTTATCAGAGATAGTAAGAAATGTGCAAGTGAAATTATGAAAGATTTTCTACAGTAAATTAACCACAAAAGAAGTCCCCCAGCAGTAAAAATTTCATACCAATAAAACACGATTATTAATATAAATAGTAACTTAAGATTATTGAGCTTGTTGGTTAGTAAAGTTATACTAAATCGAAATTATATTATTTATGAATTATGATATATGGAAATTAACGACGATGAATTAAGTTACTCTATCGATTTTATTAACAAACTGAAATCTAGTTACAAACAAAGCATTATTGGGCAGGAAGATTTATTAATAACACTTCTAATTTCCCTTTTTACTGAGAATCATTTATTAATTGAAGGTGTACCTGGTCTAGCCAAAACTAGAGCAGTTAACACAATTGCTCAGTCAACTTCACTCAAATTTAAAAGAGTTCAATTTACACCTGATTTATTACCTTCTGATTTGGTTGGTAATTTAGTATTCAACCCTAAAGATGCAAAATATTTCGTAAAAACTGGACCTGTATTTACAAATATTCTACTAGCTGACGAAATCAACCGTGCCCCAGCAAAAGTACAAAGTGCACTACTAGAGTCTATGCAGGAAAAACAAGTTACAATTGGAGAAAACAGCTACCAACTACCAGTTCCATTTGTGGTTCTGGCTACTCAAAACCCAATTGAACAAGAAGGAACTTTTAATCTACCAGAGGCTCAAGTAGATAGATTCCTTCTTAAAACACTGATAACTTACCCAAGTAATCAAGAAGAAATTGAAGTTCTGAATTTATTAGAGAAAGGTTCCTCAATTAACGTACGTCCCATCGCAACCCCTGAAGACATTCTTAAGATAAGAGATATTGTGAAAAAAGTAACTTTTGCTCCAAAACTCAAGGAATATGTAGTAAGTTTGGTGGATTGCACGAGACATCCTGACAAATATGGACTGAAGGACCTTCAAAACATAATTTCCTATGGTGTATCACCTCGGGCTGGGATAGCTTTCCTACAAGCTGGAAAGGCTTATGCCCTCCTACAAGGAAAAAAGCATGTGGAACCTGAAGATATTAAAAAGCTGAGTTACGATGTTTTAAGACACAGAATACTTCTCTCCTTCGAGGCGGAAGCTGATCAAATAAAAGTTGAAAGCGTAATTGAAAAGATAATTAATACTGTAAAAGTACCTTGAAAGGTGTCGAAAACATAAAGAAAATCAAGATTAATCCAAGGAGCAAAATTTTTAATCTATTTGCTGGTAATTATAGGTCTGCATTCAAAGGCATCGGACTGGAATTTGAAAATATTAGACCATACGTACCAGGGGATAATGTTAGATATATTGACTGGAACTCCACTGCAAAAAGCGGAACTGTATACGTAAAAGAGTTTACTGAAACTCGTGAATTGAATATTCATTTTGCAATAGATAATTCATCATCGATGTCGCTTAACGAATGGGATAATAAGCTTAGTAAAATAGATTTGGTTATCAATACAGTCTACCTAATAGGTCTTGCAGCAAACTACAATTACGACAGAATTAGCACAAGTATATTCTCTAATGCTCTAGAAGCTATCACCGAAAGCAAAAGAGGTGACTCACAGCTTATTGCGATATTAAAAAAAATCCGGAACACTCAAAAATACTCTTACTATCAGGAATTTGACTTGTCTCAATATGCAAAGTTTCTTTCCGAGAAATTAAATAGTAGGACAATTTGCATAATTTTTACCGATAACGTAGATATTACAGATAAGAAAGTACTGAAGTCTCTAAGAGCTTTAAACATCAGACACGAGGTTATAATCGTGGGATTAACTGAATATATTCCCGCTAATTTTGAATTTAATAATACAATTTATTTAGAAGATATCGAGAGCGGATTAACTGAGGAGGTTGATAAAAATTCCTTGAAAGATTACAACGAACAAATTAAGACGAATATTGCACAAATTCGACTTGAACTTGGTAAAAACAATATTGATTACTTGCCGATTTCTTCTGAATCAAACATTCTCAAAGAACTAATCAAATTCTTCAAATACCGATCTGCAAAATATGACTGACATCCATGATATAAAACCATTGGAAACGCCCGACTTATTAACATTGGTCACATCTATTTGTCTAATTGGATTCATCTTCTTTATTGTGTTTCTATTCATATTATTTAAATTAATCAAGGGAAGAAAACGCACAATCCCTAAACCTTCCCCTACTCCTATAGTCCATCAACCACCGGCACTGAAAGATAAATACATTAAAGAATTAAATGAATTGAGGAGCCAACTTGATAGTGGTCAATATTCACTAGAATTAATCCATCTCAGACTGGGAGAAATTATTCGAGAATTTATTTATGGCTTTCAAAACAAACCCACACTTCCAAAAACTAAAACTGAGCTTTCAGAATATAAAATTAGAGAATTGGATGTGGTCATAAAAAACACTTATCGGACAACATTTGAGTTGAAAACCCCAGATGTCCAAATTACTAAAGATTTAATCACCTTAATAGAAAACTATATCAAAAATGCAGTTTAAATATGATTTTCTAATAATTCTACTTCCGACATTAGTCATACTGGGACTTTTGCTGAGACGACTACTTTTCAGGAATTCAAAGAAAGTATATTACACCTCCAATATTAAGCTGATTAAATCAATTAACAAACACAATCAGCTCAAATCTATAGTGAAATTTGTTATTAACATTATTTACTATTCACAAGCATTTACTATAGTATTGCTATTAATATTGCTCTCTGCAAGACCTCAGGAAGCCATATCTGAAGATATCACGAAAGAAGGTATTGATATTATAATACTGTTGGATTCTTCTGGTTCAATGGACCAAGAGGATATTGTACCCTCTAGAAGAGAAGCTGCTTATGAGGCAATAAGAACATTTGTAAGCAAGCCGTCTACAAATAGAATTGGTTTGATAGCATTTTTAGGTTCAACAGCTCCCTTGGTTCCATTGACATACGACCATTCACTTATTAGTGATTCACTCGAATTAATAACATTTGATTTATTCACTATAAGAGAAGAGGAAAACGGAACTGCTGTTGGAGATGCACTTATTTCCGGAGTATCAAGATTCCCAAAAGAAAGCGACAGGACTAAAGCAATCATTCTCATAACCGATGGAGAATCTACAACCGGAGTGGATCTTGAGAAAGCTGGTCTTTATACGAAGGAAAATAATGTCACAGTTTATCCATTGTTTATGAGCAGAACGAACGAAGCAGGTTCTAAAGACGGAATGTTGAAAATCGCAGAAATTTTCGATGTTCCATTATACGAACCCAGTACGAGTGAGAGCATGAACCAGATATTGAACGACATCGATAAACTAGAAAAAAATAAAATCGAAACCCGCGGCAACGTTGTAATGAGAGACAACCCACAACCATATCTATATTTAATAGGACTTACAGTACCCTTCTTTTTGGGTACATCTATAATAAAAAAATATGTTTTTTCTTAATACATCAAATACAATCATCATTCTTCTAATATTATTCATAAACTTTATGGGTTTGGTCTATCTGTTGGGCGAGTTGATTATTTTCGTAAAAAGGAAAAAGCAATCAAACAAATCAAATCACAAGATTAACTATAAATTCCCGAAACAGACAATCCAGCTAATTATCCATCTTTTTTTCTTCTTCTGTTTTTTACTTAGTATTAATTTAACATTACTAAGGTTCGTTACCGGAACAGTTAGCACCGAAGGGAAAACTACGGATTTAGACATATTTTATGTACTAGACACTTCATTAAGCATGAATACCGAGGATATGAACGGTCAATCTAGGATTGATAATGCGAAAGATACTTTATTGGATTTTTCACTTAAATTAGAGAATCATCGAATTGGATTAGTAACATACAATCACATAGCGATCGTAGAGTCTCCCCTCTCCAATGACAGAGATATGCTCTCTACAGCTCTTGAAACAGTATCGACCGTGGAGTATATGTATGCTAATGGTTCATTTGCAAGTGTTGGTTTGGAAAAAGCTTACGAGAGATTTTTCCCGAAAAATGATGTACTCACTGATAGGGGTAAAATAATAATTTTGCTCTCTGATGGAACCGATTCCGGAAAGTATGATCTATCTCCGATAATAGACAAATTAAATGATAAAAACATTCCGGTCTATACTGTTGGTGTGGGGACAAAATCAGGTGGAACTATACCTTGGATGCTAGATGAGGATGAAAAAAGAACCGTCACTTATGATAATCGTGACGTAATTTCTACATTGGAAGATGAGTCATTAATTGAAATTTCGGAAAATACTGGCGGTAAATACTTTACAATAAGCAACATGGATGAACTGGAAAAAGTAATCAGAAATAGTGAATACAAAATTTCTCCAAATACGAATTCCCCATCGACAATTTACGAAGAGACTTATTTCATTTCTAGCATAATTAGTCTATTACTACTCCTATTAACCATGTTTAATATTAACGATTATAAAACTAAGTTACGTAAAAAAAGGAAATGAAGAAAATCATACTTGCACCATTTTATATTACATATAGCCTAGCCTTGATAGTAGGAAACTATTTCTATTATGACGAGTCATATGACTCTGCTGTTAGCTATTATGATATCGGAAGTAAGCATCCTGATGGAGATTCAATGTATGCAGAATATAACAAAGCCTCTGCACTGTATCAGCAAGGGAGTTATGACAGCTCTAGTGAAACCCTTAAAAATGTTATTGAAAAGACCGGAGATGAAAATTTAAAACAGAAATCATATTACAATCTAGGTAACAATTATTACAGACTTGGAGAAGCACGAATCAAAAGTGGCAAATACGCGGAAGGTGTTTCATATTGGATGCGAGCAATAGAAGAATACAGGAATTCTTTAAAGATTGACCCTGAAGACGTTCAAGCAAAAGAAAATATTGAATTCATTGAAGAATTATTAAAACAGGCATACATCGAAATGGCTAAAAATATTACCGTTACCCCAACACCTTCGAGTAAAGACACTATTCAACAAAATGAGATTGAAAAAATAAAAGCAAAAGAGATTGAAAATTTAAAAAACTATAAGATTGAGAGTCAGATGAGAAACTATGATTTATCTTATGAGAAAGAAGATAAATACTGGTAATGTCGTAAATATTCCTGAAGCACGTATTTTGAGATTTCCCCTAAGCGATAACATGATTCAATAACAACCAGGACTTAATATCAAATATTTACAATGTACCCTAATCGTTTATTCAATTTCTGTGATAACCCAATTTGAGGATGTTTTCTCGAATGACATATCATTTCCATTCACAGTCATTTCCAAAAACTCATCTTCATTCTCGAAATTATAAGAAACACTCCCACCCTCTAATAATGAATCAAGTAGACTATTATCAACTAATTCATTACAATCATAGCCTTCAGGGAAAGTTGCCTCTACTGAACTAACTGCATTCTCATAACCAACTGCTGAGTCAAACCATTGTTCATACTCAGTAAATGTAAAATCACCGTGTGTATTACAAACATCTACGACTACTGCATTCATCACCTCGTTTTTCTTTGCATCAACTGTCTTCATAGATACAGAGAAAATCAAGAAAAACAAACCACAACACAAAAGTGGCAGAAATAGAAACACAACTAACAGTATGATGATAATTTTTTTGTTACTTTTCTTTTTTGTCGCAACTGTTTCTGTCGGGGTAACTGGCTGTGCGACTGTTGGCTGAGGAGTTGGGTTTGTATCTTGCATTTTATGAATATT
>CALMQQ010000189.1 GCA_937871845.1 uncultured bacterium | reverse complement strand
TGACTTAACGGTTTGTACCTCTTTGATGAATTCCATCTGATTTTTGATTTTTATAATATAAAATTGATTATTGGCTTTAAAAGCTATGACTTTTGAATTCTCCCCCTCTCCGGCAAGTTAATAAATTCCCATCGTACTGGCTTCTTTCCAATTAGGCTTTCTGCGTAGTAGTCTGTAAAAATTTCTCCTTCGTCAGTTCTCATATCATAAAATAAGAGAGAAAGTTTCTTGTTGGATTTGTAACCAATAACTGTTGCAGGGAAATCTCCTTTGATAGTTCTGGTATTCCAATGTGTCATTACTCTAGCTCCTACTAAGTTTTCTACTGTGGCTTTTGATTTGTCCATTGGTTCTTCATTTGATGATCCAATTTTCTTCTGTAATTCTGTTAAATTTGAAATTATTATAATGTCATTTTTATGAGTAGCAATCAGGTGACTTGGCTCAGGAAGAGTTTCTGGTGCCATAGTTTTATGTACAAGATTACTTTTAATTTTAAAAGTTTTCCCATCTGCTTGTTCGAGAGTCAAGTTTCCTGTATCGTTATCGTACCAAATGACTTTATAAGGGCCTGTTGATTTTATATCTAACTTATGTGATAGGCCTCTGGCAGTTTGTGATTTTTCTTTCTTTAAATAAACCCAATCTTCTGGTTGATATATTTCTATTTCTTTTCTAAGTATTCTCTTTCTGCTGGTATCAACCATTTTATCTCTATATTCTTGTAAATTTTGTTTTGCATTGGCGAAAGCTAATTTTAATTCTTCTTCTAGATGTAAGACATATTCATCGGTGGATATGTTATCAGCGCTTTCTATGAATGGGTTGATAGGTTGTCTTCCAAATATCAGATAATCTGCTGCATATTTTGTTCCTTGATAAATTGTTTTATTTAAAGCGTGTGCAGCTAGATGTATGTATCTGTCCCAATCATTTTGAGTATGTTGATTTATAAATTTTGTTAAAATATCTTTAATTTGTTTGTTAGCATTTTCTACACTTCCCATAGTATTATGTTGATTCGGTAAAGCAAATTTGGGAGTGATATTTGTAAATTCTTCAAATTGTCTGGTTACTTCACTAACAAATGCGGATCCATTATCTGATAATATATATCTAGGAAATTCAAATGGTGCAAATACAAAATCAATGAGAGCTCTGATCGTATCATCTGCACTAGTCGTTTTAACTGGGATAAACCATTTCTTTGAGGTAAAATGGTCTACTACCGATAAGATGTATTTGTTTCCATTGGTTGTTTCTGGTAAGGGTCCTGTGTGATCAATTTCTATTATTTCCATAGGTTGTGTTGATTTGATAGGTTTAAAAGGTTCTGTATTAATATAATATCTTCTATTAGGTTCGCATAAATCACATTTTTTAATATATTGTTCTATTTTGCGGTACATATCAGGAAACCAAACGTGTTGTTTAATTTTTTCATAAGTCTTTGTTATTCCTAAATGTCCTCCTGTGATAAGTGCGTGATATTCTTTGATTATTTGGGTCTGTAAAGAATTTGGTATAATTATTCTTAAATCGTCATACGTGGCCTTTGTATTTGTTTTAGAAAAATATAAAATTCCTTCTTCTCCAATAATTAAATTTTCTTTGATTAATTTGAAATGTTTTATTATATCTTCGTTAATATTTTCTTCATTTCCTTCTAATAGTTTTTTAAAACCTTTAATAGTTTTATCTTGTTGTTGTTTATCTTTGATGGTTTGAGTATTAATTAAATTGAAATTTACTGATCTAGATAAACTATCTTCTATTACCATTTTACTTCCCGCTCGATGTTTGATGACATAATCATATTCTAATAATTTGTCTGTCCAGCGATTGAGCATCTTTGATTTGTTAACAGGATCAAAGATTGATAATAAAGCTTGGTTATCTGTTACAATAGTAAATTTGTTCTCTAATAAAAAGTTCCTATATTTAGCTACCCCGGATATAACTGCATAAGCTTCCTTTTGACAGTTGTTCCAAGTTCTTCTTTGTGCAGGATTAAAGCTTCCAGAAAAGAATGATACTGGAAATTCTTTATCATCATGTACTTGAACTAATGCTCCTCCAAATCCTATGTCTGACGCGTCCGTTTTTAATATGAATTCTTTAGAGTAATCTGGTAGTTTCAATATGGGTTTTTTAGCAAGTAAAGCTATCATTTCTTGAAATGCTTTATCATGTTCTTCTGTCCACTCATATTTTTGGTCTTTTCTTAAATTTCGGTATAGTGGTTCTGCTATATAGGAGAGTCCTTGAATAAATCTTCTATAATAATTAACTGCTCCTAAGAATGCTTGTGTTTCTTTAATATTTTTCGGTCTTTTAGCATTCTTTAATTTTTCAATATTTTTATCTAAAACTGTCAATGTATCATTTTCTAATACATGTCCTAAGTATTCAATTTTAGTCTGCGCAAACTTACATTTGAATAATTTGAGTTGCCAGTTAAAGTTTTGCAATAATAGAAATATTTTGTTTAAATCTTTAATATGATCTTCAAAAGTTTTGGAGTAAATAATAATGTCGTCAATGTAGACGAGGCAGCATCTAAATAATTCATCATCTAGTGTTTCATTCATTGCTCTTTGAAAAATTCCAGGTGCATTGGTAAATCCAAATGGCATTACATTCCATTGATAAGTTCCTGAAGCTGTTGTAAAAGCTAACTTTTCTTTATCTTTTTCATGTATTGGTATTTGCCAAAATCCTGAGGCTGCATCTACTACAGTAAAATATTTTGCTCCAGATAGATAGTTAAACGTATCATCAATTCTTGGTAGTGGATAAGCATCTTTTATTGTTTCTTTGGTAAGTTTGCTGTAATCTACACAAAACCTTGAGGTACCATCCTGTTTTTGTACTATAACTACTGGAAATGCCCATGCGGAAGTTGCTTTTTCTATTAGTTTTCTTTCAAGTAATTCTTCTACAATTTTCTTAATTTCTAGTGCTTTTACTGGTGCAGTTCTGTAAGGTGGTAATCTTATTGGTACTGTGCCTGGCTCTAGATTAACGTGGCATTTTGTTTTTGTTTGTACTCCTACAGGTCCATCTATAGGTGCGAATAATCTTATAGCATTTAAAAGTGTTTGTTTTAATCGATTGAATTGTTGTGCGGTGAGATTAGTGCAATTTTCTTGTAAATATTGGCTAATAACATTGGCATCTATATGTTCTTCATCATGTTGGGTTGGAATATATATTGCATCTCCTACTGTAATATTTTCATCACTTAAATCAGTATCTTCTGTGATATAATTTATTGGGTAATTAATAAGACTGAGGTATCCAAGGAGTGCGCCTGCGTGTACATGCACATCTTCTGGTCCAAAGTTGGAGAGATATATTTGATTAAGGTCAGCTTTTGCGACTGCTTTTGGCATTTGTAACACTTTGCAATTATTAAGAGTTTGTGATGGATATACATGATAATATTGATTATTATCTTCTGCATAAATATTTTCACAATAGACATCAATTGATTGCATAGTTCCAGATTTAATATTCCGATTAGTTGCTGCTCTGATTTCTGAATAATAAGATGGGGTTACATCTAATAAATATTCTTCTTCTAAGATTTGCACTATTCCATTTGTGAGATCTATTTTAATTTGTAGTTCTTCTATAGCAAATGTTCCCAACACAATATCGTGCGCTTTATCAGTATCAACAACTACGAATTCCAAAGCTGCAGTTTCTTGGCCATTTGGTAAGATTAATTTCATAGTTGTTATTCCCAAAGGTTTAACTGATTTACTTCCAAATGGTATTACTTCGATTGTCGTTGGTTTTAATTTGAGCTCTTTATAATATAGTTTAAATTCATCAAATAATTTCTTCTTCATTACATTAATATCTTGTGCTCCAGTGTCAATTAATATTTTATAATCAAATGGTTTGTTTAATGTAATTATACTTTTAAATTTTGATTGTTTAATTATTGTGGCCGATTTCATGTCATTTATTAGTTGTGGGTTAGGTGATCGATCTGGTGCTCCCATTACTTCTAAACTGTACAGGTCGTGGTGGTGTTGTTCGGTAATATGTTGCCAAGGTTCCTGAGATCCAGTCTCAGGACTATTTATTTTTTTTGAATTGTAGTTTGTGGAGTTCGAGTGTAAGTATTAGTATTACGAGTGGTTGTGGTATTAGTACTATTATTACTTATATTAGGATTATTAGTATTAGTACGATTTGGTACCGGTGTCCTAGGGAAGGATTGTGTATTACTAACTTCTGTTTTATGGCCTTTTTGCTCCAAAGCTTGTTTCATAAATTTAGTTTCTCTAGTCACTCTATTTCTTGGCGGGGATACTCTCTTTCTGGGATATATATTAGCTTCTAAAAACAACTTAATTTCTTCTGGCGAATAAAAGGCAAACTTCTGCTCACATTCTCTAGAATTATGTCTTTGACCACAAATATGACAAGGATTCCAATTTCTTGTCTGTATACTCTGGGTTGTTTTAATCTTTTTGGTAAATTTTGGAGATTCTGTATAATGCGGTTTAGTCACGTGCGTGAATTTACTTTTCTCTCTAAGATATACATCTTCAATTTTGATAGCTATAGCTTGTACTTGTTCTCTATTCATTGTTGAATCCACTGCTTTATGTACATCTGCAAATATATGTTTACCAAGTCCTTGTAGAAATATTTCGACTATTTGACCTTCTGTTAAGTGATTAACTTTTGCAGCTAAAGCGGTAATTCGAATCATAAATCCTGATACTAATTCGTCTGGTTTTTGTTTTAATTCTACTAATTCTCGCATTAAGTCAATATTTGATCTAGGTTGATAGTCAAAAGTTCTGATTATTATGCTTATTGCTTCTGCTAAAGTTAACATCTTAGTGGAGGCTACATTCTTCAAGAATTCAGCTATTTCTTTATCCATTTTTAGTACTAAACATGCTAGCAATTCATTTTCATTATCAAAGTATCCAGACATTCCTGCAGCAAATTTAAAGCTATTCCACCAATCTTGAAAGGAATTTCCTCTTTTATAAACTGGTAGTTCCATTATGCTGTTAGATTTTGTAGGCTTAATTTTGTACTGCGGATTTCTTCCTGGTAATACAATGTTCATTTCTGCTCTTAGATCAAAATGATTTGGATCAATGGCATCTTGTTTAACTTGATTGAATAAATTTAAATTATGCTGTGTGGTAATTGTAACAGGGGGTGGAATTCTACTCGGGCTCCCGATAACTCTTGTTGTAGGCATAGTTGAAGAAGTTGAGGTGGTGGATGTTGTGGAGGTTGCACTTGGCGGTGGTTGGTAGCCCTCTGCCCTTCTAATCTGCTCGTCCGTCCTCTCTTTACTGTACATTGATCTAGCCCATTTGGTTATATTATTCTGAAATTGTTCTTCTGTTTCGTCACCTACTTCTCTAGCCCGTAGAATCTCTATTGGTAGTAGCTTTATCTTATCGTCTATTAATTCCTTCATGGCATCTGGTGTAACAAATATATTTGCCGTCGTTAGTATATCTGAGAATTGCGCTGTTAGTTCTTGACGTATTGCTTGTAAGGTTGACCAGAATTGAGCTTTTCTGCCGTATTTCGTTTCTATCATATCTATAACATAGCTTTGATATGCCATTTGATATTTTGCTGTCAATGGTTCATGCTGAACTACTTCTTCCAGGTAATCCCTGGCTCCTTTAGCTTTGTACAAACTTGCATCAAATTTAAGTGCCCTGGTGATTTGGTATGCTCTAAGTAGGTCTTCACTTATTAATTGGGGTCTAGGCTCTAGTATTATGTTGATTCGGTAAAGCAAATTTGGGAGTGATATTTGTATACTTCTGGTCCGACTTCTTCTTCTGGTCTGACTTCTAGATTACCATCTGGATTAGGTACTAGTCTGATTTCTGCTTCTGGTCTGGCCCGTCGTGCTTCTTCTCGTTCTGCTTCTGAGATGTCTATAGACATATTTGGTTCCTTTTCTTCCTTTTCCCCAGCATCTACTATTTCTTTTCCCGCTTCTTCTTCTTCTTCTTCTTCGCTTTCTTCTTCTTTCTCTGCATTTGCTCTTCTCGAAGATACCATAACTGTAGCGGGTTTCTTTGCGCCGCCTTTTCCTCCTCTGACACCTCCTTTTAATCTCATCTTTAGCTCTATAGTGGCCAGATTCTTTAGTTTCATTACGTCCAATGTTGTATTATCGTCGTATGAGATTTTCTTTCCAAGGTAGGTGAGGTAGAATTGATCCATTTTAAG
>CALMQQ010000188.1 GCA_937871845.1 uncultured bacterium | reverse complement strand
GGCTGGTGTTGTTATGAACTTCGTCCTAGGATCACTACTATTTTACGTAATGTTTTTCCTCACAGACTTCACGACAGATATGACAAAAGTAGGAGATCCTAAATTTATAGGTGCAGAAGTCTCGAATCCCCCTGTCATTTTTACTGTCTACAAAGAGGAGTATAAGGATTTAGAGGGTTCTTTACTGATAAGTGTTTCTAATCAGAAGTTACTTAATCAGAGTGATTTTGAGCGACTACTTACTCAGAATTACAATAAAAAAGTAAATGTTGAAATTCAGAATTCTGAGGGTATCTTTGTAAGGGAAATGATACTTACAGGTGATGGTCTTTATACGAACTTCGATAGTGAAGTACGTGATAAAGTTCTATTGATCAATGTTTCTGAGGATTCATCTGCTGAAAAAGCAGGTTTAGTTGCCGGTGATATACTTTTGACATTTGATGGAATTGACCTAAAAGATTCTGATCATCTTCGTGATTTATTAAATGAATATAGGGGAGAAGAGGTTACAGTTCAATATGTAAATATTCAGGGAGAGTTTAAAAACACGCAATTAAATTTACCCAATCCTAAGGATGACGAGCCAATACTTGGTGCGATTCCTGTAAATAATAGCGCCTATTATGAGGATGCAATTCGATTAGACTACTCAAATAACAAGTTGTTTAGTGGAGTATTACATGCTACTAACCTCGTTACATACAACGTCACTGCAATGTCTAGTTTTATTGGTGAGGCCATTCAAGAAAAGAGTGTCCAGCCAGTTTTTTCAAAGGTAAATAGTATCGTTGCAATAGTAGATGTAACTCACTATTTTGTTAAGGTAGATAGTTTTATTAATATTCTAAACTTAGTTGCAATGTTAAGTGTCATCTTGGCATTTATGAATATACTACCCATACCATTATTTGATGGAGGTCATATACTTTTCTTGTTTATTGAAAAGATACGTGGTAGAAAGATTTCGATGGAAATGCAAAATAAAATCGGTCAGGTAGTATTTGTATTATTGATTTTATTAACAATAGCAATAGTTTTGAAAGACATACTTCAATTCGAATGGCCAAAAAGAATAGTAGGTACAGTTTCGGGTATTATAAAATAAATTTATCTGATATAATCAAAACTCAACAATTTATTTAGGAGGTAATAACAATGTCAGTAATCGTTCATGATCAAATGTCTGTTGAACAGGCGTTAAAAATGCTCTGGAGAGAAGCCAATAGGGAGAATATTCCTAATGAAATCCTCAAAAATCGCTATAGAATCAAACCTACTAGTGAAGTACATGAGAAAAACAAAGTCTGGGCTAAAATGAAGCGCAGAAGACGTGCTGCAAAGCGACGCATGGCCAAAAAAGGCAAAATCGCCTAATCTCATTCACGTTTTTACAAAGTATCGTAATTATCTTTAGGGTCTTTCATGCCTCAAGTACTATATAGAAAATACAGATCAAAAGACTTTTCTGAGATTTACGGTCAAGACCGTATAAAGAAGGTTCTTATTCAGGCCCTCAAAGATAATCGCGTAGCTCATGCATATTTATTCACTGGACCCCGCGGTACAGGGAAGACTACAACTGCAAGAGTTCTAGCAAAGGCCCTGAATTGCACGAATCGTAAAGACTCCAACCCATGTAATAAATGCAACAACTGTATTGCTATCAATAATTCCAGTTTTATGGATCTTATTGAAATAGACGCTGCCTCAAACAGAGGTATTGATGAGATACGTGAACTGAAAGAAAAAGTCGGGTTTTTGCCCGTACAAGGTACCTACAAGGTCTATATTATAGATGAGGTACACATGCTTACAAGTGAAGCGTTTAATGCCTTGCTTAAGACACTAGAGGAACCACCTCCGAATGTTGTCTTTATTCTTGCAACTACAGAAGTCCATAAATTACCACAAACGATAATTTCCAGAACTCAAAGATTTGATTTCAAATTGGCTACTAAGCAGCAATTAACAGAAAAGCTTACGCATATATTAAAAAAAGAAGGCGTTAAATTCGAGAAAGAAGCAATAGATATGGTAATTTCTTCCTCTGGGGGTAGCTTCAGAGATTCTGAGACAATCCTAGAAAAGGTTTTGTCCTCCACAGGTTTCGAAAAAGATAAAAAAATTGATATTGAGGATGTCACAACAGTCTTGGGTTTTGCGGACATGAAATTGGTCAATGATTTAATTGAATACACATATCATGGTGATGTAAATAAAGCGTTCGAAATAATTGCAACTTCTCTAAATGAAGGTGTTGATACTAATCAATTTGTTAAGCAGCTATTGTTACAGGCGAGGAATGAGTTAACCAAAACTATATCAGGAGGTCCTGCAAAGTACTCCAATAGATTCTTATTCACCTTTATAAAGAACGTATCCGAGACTCTCGATAAAATGAGACTGAGTATCTTACCCTCTTTGACTTTAGAGATGGCAATTCTAAATATAGTAGAGATATCGGGAAACAATACCAGTTTCTTTACAGAGAAGATCTCTACTGGTTCCTCCACAAAAGTTAAGGTTGAAAATAATGAAAAAAACTCAAAAATTTCTAACGAGACTAAAATAGAGAAGGATACAAAAGATGATAATGAAATAATTGAAAAGATTGAGGTGGCAACGAGTTCTGAATCGCTAAGTTCGGATAAAATCTTCTCGCAGTGGGGTAAGCTCGTTACGAAGGCGAAAGACAATAACCCGCATTTAGCTGCTCTCTTGGTGAATGTTGTGGTAAAAGAAGTTGATGGTGATATCATTAGGGTTGAGGTTCCATTTGGTTTTCATCAGAAACAGCTTGAAAATAACAGGGTTCGGAATGTGTTATCAGGTATGATGATAGAAGTTTTTGGATCAAATTTAAACATGGAGATAGTCGTAAACAAAAGTTTGGCAACCAAGAAGGATGAACAACCTGAGAAAGGTGATTCAAATGTAGATATGGTAGAAGAAGTCTTTAGTGATCCGGAGGATCTGTAAGTATTTTGTGATATTATGATTTATTAAATTAATTTTTATTTTGAATAATATGTTTGGAAAAGCAAAAGATTTATATGCAATGCAAAAAGAGGCTAGGGCAATGCAAAAACAGATGAAACAGCTAAGAGTTGAAGGTAGGAGTGAAGATGAATTGGTTATTATTTCAATGAATGGGGTGCAAGAAATTGAGAACATCGAAATACACAACGAATTGATGGATCTGAATGAAAAAAATCAACTTGTTAAATCACTCAAGCAGGCTTGGAAGGATGCGCAGAAAAACTTGCAGAAAGAAATGATGAAAGATTTTGATATGGATAAACTAAAAGGCATGCTTGGAGGCTAAAATGTACCTCCCAAGAGATATTGAAAAGGTAATTAATCATTTTTCAAATTTGCCAGGTATTGGTCCGAAGTCTGCGTCTAGACTGGCTTTGGCATTCTTGCGTATTGATAAATTAATTGTAGAAGACTTCGCCCATTCCTTGATTAATCTTAAAAATAATGTAACTTTCTGTAACAAGTGTTACAACCTTAGTGATGACAAACTTTGTGGGATTTGTATTGACGAAGAAAGAAGCGAGAATCAAATAATGGTTGTGGAAGATGTTCTTGATTTGGTGGCCTTTGAGAGAACTGGTCAATATACAGGTAAATATCACGTTCTAGGTGGCTTATTGTCACCAATGCAAGGAGTGGGACCCGAAGATTTGACAATAGATAAATTGCTAAAAAGGATTAAAATCATACCTGGACAGATTGAGTTGATCCTTGCTACGAGTCCAAGTCTAGAAGGGGAGGCGACCGCTATGTTTATAACAGAACAGTTGCATGATATTCCCGAAATAAAAATCACAAGGATTGCCCGAGGTGTTCCTACCGGAGCAGATTTGGATTACACAGATAAACTCACATTGCTCAGGGCACTAGAGAACCGCACAAAAATGCCCCAATAATCCCGCATCTTCTGTTAGATATAGTTATTCGCAGCATTTTGAGTGTTAGTAGGTGATATGTTAATCGGTTTTTACAAAACAAAAACTATTGTTTCACGAAATATATGTAACATTTGTGTACAAAAAGTTATTAATTTGGGAAAATTGTTTGTTTAATTTGGTTGATAAATGGTTAAATTACATATATGGAAATCGCAGAAATAAGAAAAAATTTACCAGAATACGTATTAAATACATCAGATGTTTTGGTTAATCATGGTTATAAAGCTTTTTTAGTCGGTGGTGCAGTGAAAGATATGTTACTGGGAGTTGAGCCGAAAGATTATGATATTGCAACAAATGCACTCCCAGAACAAATTTCAGAGATATTTCCACATTCAGTATCTACAAATGCTAGGTTCGGGACGATTTTGGTAATCAATAGCGACAGAAAAGGTGAACGTTACGATGTCGAAGTTACTACTTTTAGAAGTGAAGAAGACTATTTTGGAGGTAGATGGCCTTCAAAAGTAGAGTTCGCCAATGATATTACTACAGATTTATCCAGGCGTGATTTCACTATAAATGCAATGGCAATTGATCTCGATAATTTAAATGATCAAGGTAGTACTCATCATGAAATAATTGTAGATCCATTTGGTGGCCAAAAGGACCTAGATGCCAAAACTATTAGAGCTGTGGGAGATCCTATGGAACGATTCGGTGAGGATGGTCTAAGGGCATACAGGGCTTGTAGATTAGCTGCCATACTTGGCTTCACTATAGAGGAAAGCACTTTCGAAGCAATAAAGGCAACTTTGAACATTTCAAAGATGGTTTCAATGGAAAGAGTTCGAGACGAGCTATTAAAGTTATTAAAGTATGCACCAAAACCATCAGTAGGTATCGAATTGTTTCGGACTAGTGGACTTTTAGAATTGTTTTTACCTGAGTTACTGGAGTGTATAAATATTGAACAACCAGAATGGCATCACGATGATGTTTATACACATAGTTTAAAGACTTTAGATTTAGCAGAAGATTCAATTAAGATGCCTGCTTTATTACATGATATTGGTAAGGCTAGAACAAAGTCAGAAGATGAGAGTGGGATACATTTCTACAGTCACGATATAGTCGGTGCTGAGATGGTAAAAGTGATTATGGAGCGACTTAAATTCTCGAATTCAGAAATCAAAAAAGTATCGACACTTGTAAGATGGCATATGTTTTATTATCCCTCTGCAGAGTGGAGGAAAGAAAATACACTTGAAATAATTACAGATCAGAAATCAAGTTCTTCTGGTGGATGGAGTGATTCGGCTATTCGTAGATTCATTGCAAATGTAGGGGAAGAGTTTATAGATGACTTGTTTAAACTCAGAATTGCTGATGCAAATGCAAACCCCAAATCAGAATTCGATCCTATTGAAATAAAAGCCCTACAAGATCGAATATCAGAAGTACGCTCTAAAGACATGGCGCTAAAAATTACTGATTTAAATATTACAGGGGAAGACTTGTTTGAAGCTGGAATCGAAAAAGGTCCCATGATGGGTGAGGTATTAAAACACTTATTAGAAAAAGTCATAGAAGATCCAATGCTGAATGATAAAGAAAAATTGCTTTCATTATCCAAGGATTATTTGAGTAGTAAGGCTTAAATTTCCACAAACGATATATGTTTATTTATTAAAAATTTATTATGTTAAATATTACATTTCTAGGAGCGACTGAAACAGTAACTGGATCATGTTATCTTGTTCAATATGGTAAAACAAAATTTCTAATTGACTGTGGACTATTTCAAGGAGAAGACGTATATAAGAGGAATTTTGATAATTTTGAGTTTAACCCGAGTGAAATTGATTTCGTTGTTCTAACCCATGCGCACATGGATCATTCAGGTTTATTACCAAAATTATTCCGTAAAGGTTTTACTGGTAAAATTTATACAACACCACCCACAACACAATTAGTCGAGATCCTGTTATTAGATGCAGCAAAAATCCAGGAGTCAAACTTCTCCAGGGGAGATCACGATAGTAATGTTGATATCATTTACACAACATTTGACTCACTGAATGCAATCGCAAATCTAGTTAGTGTGGATTTTGATGAAGAAATTAATGTCTCGCAAGATATAAAGTTTACTTTCAGAAAAGCTGGTCATATTTTAGGTGCAGCAAGTGTATTTCTGACTATTGATGGAAAAAGGATTGTTTTCTCGGGTGATTTAGGAAGAGTAGATGAGGCTATTATTGAAAGTTTTATCAACATTCAGGACAATCAGTTCAATGCAGATTATGTAATTATGGAATCACTTTATGGTGGAGTAGTTCATCAAACCAGGCCTGATGCAACAAAGGAGTTGATAAATCTTATCAATGAAACGATTGGGAGAGGGGGAAATGTTGTTATTCCAAGTTTCGCTGTTCATAAAACCCAAGAAATTTTAGAAATCTTGAAGGTTGCATTTGCGAAAAACTTGATTGACCAAGAGGTTCAAGTAATATTGGACAGTCCTCTTGCTATCAAGGCTACTGGAATCTATTCGAATAATACTACATTTTTTGATCCTGTAAAATATAATCTGACAGATGCTCAAATTGTCCGAAATATTTTTAACTTTCCGAATTTGAAAATTACTAGAACTCACAAACAGTCGTTAAAGTCATCAAATAAAATCAAATCCATATTTATCGCGGGAAGTGGCATGGCTGAAGGGGGTAGGGTAATTCGACATTTGATAAACAATTTACCTCACAAAAATAACATGGTTATTTTCGTCGGATACCAGGCAGAAGGAACAAAAGGTCGAGAAATACTAGAAGGTCAGCAAGAAATTAAATTAGATAGAAAGCGCGTTAAAATAAATGCTGATATCAAACGTATAGAAGGATTTTCCTCTCATGGAGATCATCAGGACCTTTTAGAGTGGTTGAAAAATTTCAATCAGACGAGCTTGAAAAAGGTATTTTTGACTCATGCCGACCCTGATAGAAGTGAGGCTTTTAAGACTGCGCTTGATGAAAAAGGCATCAACTCCTATATACCAAAATGGAAAGAGGTAGTAGAATTAGATTAATTATCATAAAAACATGAATTTATCACTTGGAATTGTTGGGTTGCCTAATGTCGGTAAATCTACATTATTCAATGCCCTGACAAATCAAAAGGTACCAGCGGAAAATTATCCGTTTTGTACTATTGATCCTAACGTAGGAGTCGTAGCAGTTTCTGATTCTAGGTTTGATAGTTTAGTTAGCACTGCAAATCCTGAGAAAATATCACCTGCGATTATCGAATTTGTCGATATTGCTGGAATTGTAAAGGGTGCGCACGAAGGAGAGGGTCTTGGAAATGCTTTCTTAGCTAATATCCGAAATGTAAATGCCGTAATCATGGTGATAAGGGTTTTTGCTGATAAAAAAGTAACTCATGTTCATGATGATATTAATC
>CALMQQ010000187.1 GCA_937871845.1 uncultured bacterium | reverse complement strand
GGTGTACTGGATCTGATTGTCTTCATGGAAGCTCTGAGTTCGCCAAGTTTTGCGGTCATCGCTGGCATCTTGAAGAACATTTGGCTTTAGCCGAACCTGAACAAGGTCATCGAAGAAACCCAATCGGGGAAGTCCAGACTGAAGCTATGTGTTTAGCCGCGGTTCGACAAGATAGTTGGCTTCTACAATATGTTCATGTCAAAACACCCGAAATTTGCTTGGCTGCAGTTCGACAGAATGGGGATGCTCTTTGGTTTGTCCCAGAAGAGTTAATGACACCTGAAATTTGTCAAGTTGCCGTTCAACAGAATAGGCGTGCCCTCCAGTTTGTCCCAATGGAGTTAAGGACACCTGAACTTTGTCTGCTTGCCGTTCAACGGAATGGACGTGCTCTCCAGTTTGTCCCGGAAGAGTTAAAGACACCCGAAATTTGTCTAGCTGCCGTTCAACGGAATGGGGATGCTCTTCAGTTTGTCCCAGAAGAGTTAATGACACCCGAACTTTGTCTGGCTGCAGTTCAACGGAATGGACTTGCTCTTCTGTACGTTCCCGTAGAGTTAAAGACATATGAACTTTGTTTAGCTGCTATTCAATGGAACGGGCGCGCTCTTGAGTTTATCCCGGAAGAGTTAAAGACACGTGAAATTTGCCTGCTTGCCATTCAACAGAATGGATACGCTCTTGAGTATGTCCCAGAAGAATTAAAGACACTTGAACTTTGCTTGGCTGCCGTTCAACAGAATGGATATGCCATCAAGTTTGTCCCGGGGAGGTTAAGACACCTTAAATTTGAGGGATTTCGTAATAAAAATTCAAAGAAGTAAATTACAACGATCGTTGTAATTATCATAAAATATCTCGAAAATCCATTAAAATGAGGATTTGGATCGAAGGAGAACTCATTGCAAACGCACCATTAACACAAGTGCAAAGTCCATGTGGTCATATTCCAAGAGAAGTTATTAATTCTGTCTGTCGAAAGAATTGTGGTATCTTTAGCTCGTTTAAGTACGAGATTAACTACTTTACGATAGAAGACTTGTATCTGTTGTTCACCGTAGCTGCAAGTTATGCTTATCCTGGCATATCTCTGGTTACAACACAACCATCTCATCAGGAGATTGCTACAGCTATTATTCAACGTCGATTAAGCACTGTCATGGTTGTAAACCAAACAGATGCAGGAAAACTAGAATACATTTTTTATCGAATGTATCCGATTTTGATGTACTTTATTCGTGGAGAAACAGATAAACTTCCTTGCGGATATCCATTAATATTCCCTGTTCGTTTCAGTCATGGGCAGATTATCTTTGGTATCTCTATGTGATAATCGGCTTACAATAAACAAACATTGTGTAAAAGAATCCTTCACAGAATCTATTAAATGAGCATCTGGAATTATAGATACACAGAAGGAGATCTTATCGATCTCAACCGATGTTTATCAAGATCTGGTATTGATTGGCGTATTAATATTCAAGAAACATTGAAACGTCATTTTCTCAACAAAAGTAGCGGGATGTTTAAGTATCGTGACGTCGTCTTTGAATTGTGGAATTTTGGTGAAGGTTGGAAGGGTCAGATTGTTGACAATGCGTCGTCTATATCGAAAACTGTTGCGTTATGTATGGATAATAACAATGGACGCAACCGTTGGGATTATTCTAAATGTCATCCAGATGAAGCATTTCTGAAGATGATAAACGATCTTATAACTAATATCGATGAGTTGGCGCGTGAAGAGTTACGCGATTGTGGAGATGATATTGAGTAGTAATATTCCGATTGGAATATTACTTCGATCACAGATCATAATTCGATCACAGATCATAATTCGATCACAGATCATAAT
>CALMQQ010000186.1 GCA_937871845.1 uncultured bacterium | reverse complement strand
AATATTTATCGAATTTCTCCGAGTCTTTGAGAGATATTTTTCCTACAAATAACTTCAATATCTCCTCTTGATTTAATTTCGCAATGTTCTGCGACTGAGCGAAATACATAGCGGGTTTTAATATATCTCCAGGCTTTGATGTGTCTACAAAACCGAACTTATGTCTCGATGACCTGTGCCATGCGAGTTCTGGTTCGAAACCTAAAGAGATGAAATAATTGTAAACTTCCCTTAGAGATGAATTCATACCTACCTTGCTAGCCATATATTCTGCTGAATGTTGATAAAGCGAATAATTGTCTTTGGTGACAAGATCCTGTAGATAAGTGGCTAACCCTTCTTCGGTCGCTAGATAATAATCACTCCTCGGGATATTGTTGTATATTCCGTTCTCATATCTCAATATGTGTGTTATTTCGTGTTTCACTTCACTCTCAATACTAAAGAATTGAAATGAGGCATATTTTGACATCTCTAAAGTCTTTTTATGACAATTGGGTCTGAAGCTAAAACCATGTTTGTCAACTGTTTTGAAAGAATACTCATAAAGTCCGAATAATTTAAATACTCTCTCAAATTCAATTTGTATATAATTTGTATTTCGCACTTCTAATTTTGATGGCCTTCTCGAAAGTATTTGATTTGCTAGGTCGACATATTCCCAATCATACATCTGAAAGTGTAGTTTTGCGTATTTATGAATTGAATCAATATCTTGAGCTTTGATTGATTTCATCAAATTGAGTTTATCTCCTTGTGTAGTATATTCCACATCTTGATTTTGCCAATAATATTGAAATTGCGGATCGTACTCGTCAGAAGCAAGGAACTTCTCACGTTCAGTATGTAGATTTAAGGGTGTAATAAACTTCAACAAATTCATAAATCAATATGCTTAATAGGTGTCACTTTAAAAATCAAAATTTTGTTGTATAATTATCTCATGAAAAACTTACAAAACCACTACAAAACTTCTTCTTGGTGGTGCCTCTAAAATTTAGAGGTAGTTTCTTCACGTAAAATTTTCCAAGTTCACGCAAAGAAATTACTATGCTCGTTATGAGCTATTTGTAATTTTTATTATTTCAAAATGAAACACAATAGAATTTTTCTCATTAGTAACCATTTCACTTGGTGGGGGCAACCCCTAAAACTAAATTTATTGACTAATCAATTATTAATTTAAAATATTATTAAAATTTAATGAAAAATTTAAACAAAAAAGGAAAATTTGGAGAATTCGGAGGTATGTTTGTACCAAAGGATTTAGAACAAACTCTAACAGAGCTTGCCGAAGTATATGAGAAGCTTGCAGTCGACGATGATTTTATTAACGAACTCCGAGATGCATATAAGAAAATCGCAAATCGTCCAAGTCCGCTATATTTTGCACAAAATATGACAGATGATTTAAGTGGACCTAAGATTTATCTTAAAAGAGAGGACTTGAATCACACTGGTGCACATAAAATTAACAACGTCATCGGACAAGGACTAATTGCAAAGCGATTGGGTAAGAAAAAATTAATCGCGGAAACTGGAGCTGGTCAACATGGGGTAGCTACTGCAACTATAGCGGCATATTTAAACAGGGATTGTGACATTTATATGGGAGCGCGTGATATAGATGCGCAAAAACCAAATGTTTATAGGATGAAAATTCTTGGTGCAAATGTTATTCCTGTAACTCAGGGACAAGGAACACTCAAAGATGCTGTAGATGTTGCTCTCGAGAACTTCATCAAAGATCACAAATCCACGCACTATTTGCTGGGTTCAGTAGTAGGTCCACATCCTTATCCGACAATGGTTAGAGATTTTCAGAAAATTGTCGGTGAGGAGATTAGTGAACAATTAAATTCTTTTGGTATTGCTAAACCGCGAGCGATTATCGCTTGTGTAGGTGGAGGAAGCAATGCAATTGGAGCTATGTATGAATTTATTAATGATGAAGAAGTAGAGTTAATTGCTGTTGAACCAGCAGGAAAAGGTAAAAATTCTGGAAAACATGGACTCTCGCTTGGCACAGGTAAGAGTTCAGTGATTCATGGTTTTCGCACACTGACTTTATTAGACGAGAAAGGTGAAATCAGAGAATCATATAGCGCTGCTTCAGGTCTTGATTATCCTGGAGTAGGACCGGAGTTAAGTATGTTGAAAGAAAATGGCCGACTAAAACTTGGCGAAGTCACGGACCAAGAGGCAGTAGAAGCATTCGCTTATCTTTCAAAAAAGGAAGGTATCATTCCTGCGCTGGAGTCGGCTCACGCAATTGCATACATTTTGAAGAATCCTAGTCAATTCTCAAAAGATGATGTAATTGTTATCAATCTATCTGGAAGAGGTGACAAAGACGTAGAGAATGTTTATGAGAATTATATGTAAATAAAAGAAAACAGAGGGGGTAAAACCCCTCTGTAGCCCTTTCTTTTATTGATCAATGCCCACAATCTTGAAATATTTAATAAATGCCCTAACAGAAAAATTTTCCGAACTTATAAATTCAACTAAATCGTTATAATTAGATGCTATTCTAGAGAAAACATACTTGCCTACATTCGTATTATATTTGAAGTTTCTAAGTATATTAAGCTGTGTTTTGAGAAATTGTTCAAAATTTTCTTCTTCTATTTTGTACTCTCTCATTAATTGAATTGTAGCTCTAGGAAAATTTTCATCACCTAGATTCCCCAAGTCAGCATCTTGGAGATATCTAATCATTAACTGGAGTCTTTCGTTTGGTACGTCGCAATAATGTGTCCGGACTAGACCACTCTCGTTGATCGAAGTTGTTGTAGAAAGAATCAATTCTTTTATAAAATTTGCTTGCTCAGTACTTACACTATCACCAAGTAAATTTATAGCTGTCTCTGCACTCAACTCTTCATTACTTTTTTCCTTCTTTGATGAATCGTAAACTATGTCATGAAAAATTACAGCCGTTAGTAGTAATGCTAACTCTTCTTCATTTAACCTTTCCTCCTCAAATTCATCGTTTTGTAGTGCAACGAGATGCATATTTACAACATTATAGAAGACATTTAAAGTGTGGTTGAAATCGTGATATTCTCTGCGGTTATGATGATTGTGTTCCTCGAACACTTGTAGAAGATTATTCTCTATAGCTAATCTGAAAAAACCAAATCTATCTGATAGTTCAGCAACCAACACGTGTCTGTCTGCCTCGAATTTAGTAGTATAGTATGATGAAGTTGCTTCTTGATTCATAGTACATATATTTTATCACCATATATAACAATTTTGTTTATAACTCACTGTAATGATACTTCGTATGAGTTTGATTTCAATTAAGCTAGGAAATTTGAGAAATCAGAGCGTTGAAGAAAACCGTATATTCATAAGCGGCGAACCGGGGTCGAATCCCGTCCCCATAGTGGGGACGAGGACTCTCGAAAAATCAAAACAAAGTTTGATTTTTCGGAGCCGGCGAAGAACTTATATTGATTAATATCTTATAAAATAATTGGAGTGAGACCGATAGGCCTCTCCTCCCACTCTAAAACTCATTTCATTCGTCAAGAGTGGAGCGCGCTGTCAAGCAGCATCTACTCCATTGTAAATTTCGAGCTACATTTCATTTGCTCTCAATAACAATGGAGCGAACGACGAGGCTCGAACTCGCGACCTCTTCCTTGGCAAGGAAGCGTTCTACCAAATGAACTACGTTCGCATACTAATTATTAAAAAACTGCTTGTCCCTCTCAGCTAGGCTGGGAAGGAAACTACCGCCGCTTAATCAATATGTTCTGAAATTTTACTAAATTTACCTCCAACAAGCAATTATTAGATGATTAAGTTGTTATTTCGCCTTATCTAGATTAAAATTAGACAGTTTTCAACAAAAATAACATGGCACAAACATATGACCTCATAGGACAAAGACAAATTCGTATTGATAAAGCGAATCAACTACGTGAACTTGGAATAGATCCCTACCCTTCGGTATCTAAAAAAGATACTCATGCAGGTGACGTAATAAATGAATTCGAGAAATATGAGGGAAAAGAAGTAATTGTTGCCGGAAGACTAATGTCATGGAGAGAACACGGAAGTCTAATTTTTGGAAATATTCAGGAACAAAGTGGTTCAATTCAACTTTATATAAAGAATGATGTAATTGAGAACACAGATAAAACCAAAGGTATTATTGGTTTTGATGAGCTTCACCTTCTTGATATGGGTGATATTGTCGAAGCAAAAGGAACTGTTACAAAAACTCAAAAAGGCGAAATATCAGTGCTTGTGACCGAACTTAGATTATTAACAAAGTCCATTAGGCCACTTCCTGACAAATGGAAAGGTTTGCAGGACAAAGAAAAAATCTTTAGACAAAGATACTTAGATTTGATAATGAATCCTGAACACAAATGGAGATTCACCAAGTTAGCTGAAGTGACTTTTGCAGTTCGAGAATTTCTGAATAGTAAGGGATTTTTAGAGATTAAAACTCCAATCATTCAACCATTGTATGGAGGAACAAATGCCAAACCATTTGAAACTAAAGTGAATGCACTAAACTCTGACTTTTATCTCGCAATTTCTCATGAACTGTATTTGAAAAGACTAATCACAGCTGGATTTGAAAACGTGTTTAATATAACAGGATATTTCAGAAACGAAGGCATTGATAGAACACACAACCCTGAATTCCAAATGATTGAGACTATGACTGCCTTTAAGAATTATGAATACAACATGGATTTGATTGAAGAAATGTATCGTTTTATCGCTACAAAGGTATTTGGTAAGACGAATTTTATTGTTCAAGGCCATGAAGTCGATTTTGGAAAAGATTGGCCTAGAATAAAGATGATAGATGCAGTCAAAACTTATGCGGGAATCGATTTCAATGAAGTGAAAACAATTGAGGAAGCACACAAAATTCTAGACAGTATAGGAGTAACAGACAGACCTAATAGTATTGGTGAATCTATGGTAATGGTATTTGAGGAAAAAGTAGAATCACAGCTCATCGAACCCACCTTTATATATGGACATCCAGTAGAAATATCACCTCTTGCAAAATCGATGCCCGACGATCCTAGATTTGTGGAAAGATTCGAAATATTTATTGGTGGAATCGAAGGTGGTGATAATTGGACTGAGTTGAATGATCCAGTAGAACTCTACAACAGATTTAAGCTACAAATTGATCGAAAAGCAGATGGGGATGAAGAAGCACACCCTATGGACCTTGAATTCTTGGAAGCAATCGAGTATGGAATGCCACCAACCACTGGACTAGGGCCTGGAATCGAAAGATTAACAATGATGTTCACAGAGACTGAGTACATAGATGATATTTTGTTCTTCCCAATGATGAAACCTGCAAGTGTGACATCAACACAGAGGAAACTATATGGTGAGAAATATACACAAGGCGTAAAGAAGTCTCTCCAACAAGATAAGACAAAGAAAATGGCAATTATTTTAGATAAAGATTTATTTGGAGGGAAAATGACTAATACAATTGGTCACTTATCTGCATACCTTGGAAATAAAATTCCAAAGAATTCATTTCATTCTACCGATGCATTTCCAACAATAGATGGAACAATCCATAGCAATTCTCAATATCCAATTGTAACTTTGCAGGCAAAGCAAGCACAATTGCACACTTTATTGACAGAATTAGAGGGAAGCGAGTTTGAGTTCCTTACATATGTTGAAGAGATGGTTGATTTCCACGACGACAAAGAATTATCAGAAGCACTTTCAAAGAAAAACAAAGAAGATTTAAAGATCTTTGGAATTGGTATATTTGGTGATAAAGAGAAATTAGAGAAAATTACTAAAAAATATAGTTTATTCAAATAAAATGGCACTACCAACAAGAGAAAAAGCGAGAGAATTATTATTTGAGAAAGTAAAAGACGAATATCAACGTAAGCATTCAGAAATGGTTGCAGACGCAATGGAAGCATATGCGAACAAATTCGGTGAAGATGCAGAGCTGTGGTACATCACTGGTTTATTACACGATTTAGATTATTACGCGTTTCCAAAGGAACATCCAGCAAAATCCGTCGAGTGGTTCAAAGAATGGGGATACCCAGAAGAACTTATACATGCAGTTGAATCGCATGCGTTTATGAGAACGAATGTAAAACCACGAACAAAAATAGCTAAAGCGCTTATCGCCTGTGATGAGATGAGCGGACTTTTATATGCATACTCTTTGATGAGACCTGAAGGTTTTAAAGATATGAAAGCAAAATCAGTAAAGAAGAAATTCAAAGATAAGTCCTTCGCGGCAAAAGTTGATCGCTCAGACATCCAGTTTGGAATGGATGAACTTGGTGTTGAGTTCAATGAACATGTTGAAATTCTAATCTCTGTTTTTTCGAAAAATGCTACAGATTGATTACCCTTTTTTTAAAGAAAGATTCCATAATAGAGAGCCCGTAGGACTAGAGTTGAGACATTTGGTGCCAAGAGAATTCACTGATTTGGCTTTGGGTTTTGTTACTGTGTTTCTTTCAAAACCAATAATGGGATCTTATAATACAGCAGGTGTGTGTGTTTTAGAACATCCAGAAAATGGTTGTAATAGTGTTGAAATAACTGTTGAAACACCATTAAGAATATTTGAACTAGTTGATTATTTTAAACCCGTTATTATTAATGATGAAAATAACGGAAATATTTATGGAAAATATTCTGTCGTTATGGGAAATACTATTTATAGAAACCGAAACAACTTACGTCCTGGAGTAGGAATGCTTGTCCAATGTAACTTTTGCTATGAGAATGATTTGACCGTAAGTACTGGTCTCACACACTGCTCGGATAACACTACTTTGTCTCTAATGACACAGAAGAATGGAGTGATAATTAGTCATTATGGAATGATTTCTCCTTTCGAAAATAAATTTGGAGAAAAACATGGCGGTTATAACGTGAATGTAGTTGATGGTAGATTTACTAACTCCAACGTCTATAAACCTTTTGAACAACTTACAGATGAGGAGCAAACTAATGCGTATTCTATTATTGAATACGGTAGGGAAACTATTCGCATGTTAAGTAAGGCCATAAAAGAAAGACGGTCACAAGACAGTGTTTATTCTATGACTGAATATTAGTGGGCAGTACAGCTCAACTATTTTAATACTCTCCACTTACTAGCAAAAACTGTCATATTTGCTTTCGCCTCACCCTCGTTACTTAAGTATGCATCAGCTTCGGGTCGTCCCTCAACCATAACGTAATCACCTTTTTTGATTTTATTGGCTCTTTCGTATGATTTGTTAAATATCAATATATTGAAGAA
>CALMQQ010000185.1 GCA_937871845.1 uncultured bacterium | reverse complement strand
GGGTAATTTGTACGATCATAGATATCACGGTCATCGAATCGTAGCGAGATCATGTTAGCTGGACCAACATTCATTCTGATCCCATGACCGGAGCGGAGATAGACCTTCTTCTGACCGATAATACCTCCCATCATCCGAGACTCAGACAAATCGAAAAGCTCGGGACTTCCAATAACAAACACAACACGATGCATAAGATGTCGCTCTTCAACCATCTCAAAGGGATGGATAACATGACTAGCAGTCTTTGAGACAGGCATTGGTGGATAGAAATGGATGTCGTACGCTTTCGGTGCATCATCACCAACCGCGGTCCTAAAGATTGTCGATACACGACGAATCATTCCAGCAAGCTCTGGTGTTGCCGACAGATCCTGGCCGATAGGGATTGTAATCGTCGAATGATTAGTTGTTGGAACTGAATTCTCCTTCAAGATATCATCGAGATCAGCCTTCGTCAGACCGAGATCTTCTTCGGTGTATGCTGCATCGGTTAGAACCGTCTGTAGCTGTTGCATCTGGTCTTCTTCAGCAGATTTCTTAGCAAACTTACCTTTCCCGTTACCGCGTGGCATTGCTAGTAGTTTTTTGAAGCTTCTGGTGTTCTAAGACGAAAATAATCAAAACTTAGGTTTACTGAAATTAAACCTTGATGGAAATCTCTATCTCTAACTTTCGCTGTTACTATAAGAATAACCCAACAGTCTACACTTTCCAGAAAGGGCTTTGTCACTTGGTGGGAGAGTCTGGTGCAGGGAAGAGTACGGTCATTATGGCGATTAAATGGTGTCTTTATGGAGAGAACACTGGAATAAAACCCAGAGGTAAATCCTCGTTAGTCCCTGAAGTTATTATAAGGTTTGAAAATTTCTTTAGATCCCAATCATCTGCAGATCCAGACGGACTTGACTATCAAGATCCAGAATACGATCTGACTATCGAGAGACGAAGCCCTAACTTCATTAATGTCTTTTTACCAAATGATGTTTCGTTGGACTCGGATGCAGCTCAAGGATGGATTAATAAGACCTTTGGCTCAAAGGATTTATGGCTAGCTACATCATGTCTATTTCAGGGAACACGTAATGTGATCTTGTCTGGGACAGGGGAAGAGAAGTTCAGGATTCTTCGTGAACTAACATACGGATCTGATGTAGGAGACTACAACGACCCTGATTGGTATCTAGGAATATTGAAGGAACGTTTCCGTGAACTCGACAAAGAGCACTCAACAATGTCGAGTAAGTACAATGCATTCTACGACTATTTGGATCCGTTGTTTGACGATATGGAGAAGAATAATGATTGGAACCCTGATAAGGAATCGATTGTTAAGATCCAAAGTCAAATCCGAGAGCTAAATAAACAAAAATCGAAAAGTGTTAGTGCCTGGGCTGAATACGAGAACTCAAAGAAGCAGCTTACCAAATTAGAAGCTAGTTTAGCAAAGATTCCTAAGGACCTGGAGCAACAGCTACAGAAGCATTTAGATGAGCGGACACATTACCAAGAAGAGATTGTTCTCAGAGATAATTATACAGCACTGAAGAAGATCCAGGATCGACTTCGCAAAGCACTTATTGTTAACAACGTAGTCCAGAAGTATAAGTTAGACCCGAAACGTTTAGCCGAATTAACCAAGAAAGAGTCTTTGTATCAGAATTACGTTGATATATGCGCAAAGAAGGCTCTACCTCTAGTACCTGAAGTGCAAGACTCTTGGATTATAGAGCTTCAAGCTCTAGTAAATTATAACGATCGGTTAATAGAGTGGCAAAAGTATCAGAAATCGAATCAAGAACGTTTAATTCTGGAGAAGAAGCTTCATGCTGCTAAGGATTCGTTGGCTGAAGGGTTTACAACTGATTCTGATGAATTGGATACAATGATGGGAAATATGACACAAGAGAAGCATGAACTTCATTCAAAGTTAATGTCTCTAAAGACTAAGTTTGAGTGCCGTAGTTGTAAAGCCGTCAACATTGTCTCTAGTTCTAGCAAGACTCCCATTAGTCCAGAGGAAGAAGCAGCTGCTAAAGAGCGTTTAGAGTTTGTGACTGCAGTTCTCGAGGAACTACCACAACATATAGCAACTATTAACAATATTAAGAGTCTTGAGAGCCGTTTAAAGACTCTTAAAGAGTCATCAGACATTGTGAAACCTGTGATTCCGGCTGTTGCGTATATTGAAGTTTCTGGTCAAAAGAACCCCCAAGCAACTCTTCAATCATTGTTATCATTGAAGGATCAATGTGTAGAATCTCTTACCTCGGAAGAGACTAGGGAAATAACAGAACTTAGACGTGGGGCAGATATCTCTGATCTCTTGAATAATTCTAATGTCAATATCGATGAAATATTACAGAGAGAGTTCAAAGATCCTAATACGGAATGGCATGGGATTGAATCAGATCTTAGAATAGCTGACAATCACATTAAACAGACCCAAGAACTCATAGCCCAACGTAACACTCTTTCTAAACAGATTGCTGATTACACTTTAGATCCTCCAAAAGAATCTTCACCAGATGACTATGATGAAGAAATTGCTGAGTTAAATGATCGTTTAGAACTTGGAAAGGAATTTGAGAAGCTTCACAAGGAGAATGAGTCGTTGATTCAAAAGAAAGAACAACTTGACAAACTAAGCGATGAAGTCGATAAACTATCGAATCTTATTGACGTCGTCAAGAAAGTATCATTACAGCCAATGGAAGAGGTGTTAGAGGCGATTAACATCATCACTAACACCGCTCTTGAAGAATTGTATGACTCTCCTATTCAGGTCGTGCTGTCTGTTTATAAAGAGTCTACATCAAGTAAATCTCAGCCGGTTCAGAAGATGTCTGTTAATCTTCAGATCTACTATGGTGAAGATTCTTATCCAAACATCAATAATTTATCAGGTGGTGAAGCTGATCGGGTCTCATTAGCGCTGACATTAGCATTATCAAAGCTTCATCATTCGCCGATGTTGATCTTCGATGAATGTATGGCTAGTCTTAATTGTGACTATCGGGAGAAGTGTTTGAAGGTTATTCGGGACATCACACAAGATCCGACTAATATTGGATCATGTAAAACGGTATTTGACATCTGCCATGAATCTGTGGAAGGATATCATGACAGTGTCGTGAGTGTAACTAAATAACATGCACGAATTCGTGTATGTAAAAAGCAATGCAAGTCTTTATTTATGAGACATGCCCAGAAGGGCTACCTTCTATGGAGAACTTCTTTCCATTAAACGCTACCTCGACATTTTCTGGGTACACTAACAACAATCAAATTCTTACTCATGCATTAGAAGAGTACCGAGCCCTTGACTATCCTGATGGTTTGATCATCGCTCGTTCAGAAGTTATATCTAGCGCTGGTAATGGATTCAACAATGTGATCGATCTTGTGAGAAAGATTGTCCCTAACAGGACAACCCCTGCTATCGCCTACTTGAGCCGTTATCTCGATCGTTGTGATCAAACACGATGGCTATTCCGTATCGATTTCGGTAACGTATATTCAAACGGTGCATCACGTTATGATGTCTTTGAATCCTTTAATCCTTACAGTTCTCAAGTATTTTATTTGACTCCTAGCGCCATTAGATTGCTCCAGGCAGACATGCCAATTATGAGTGGTGTTACAGCAGAGCAGTTCTTGAGAACGCGTATAAATGAGGGGAAGATCAGGGCTTATAGCACGGTCCCTGATGTATTCAGTTACAATTTAACTAACTGTATTGCACACTCTGAAAACTTCACTAAGACCATGACCTGTAGTATGCCGAGTCATTTAAATGATGTTAGTTATCCAGCTTTATTGTTTAAGAATGTCACAGTATTTTGGGTGTTCATAGTTATCTTCATTTCAGTATTGGCGATCATCTTTTATCGCTTCATGAGGCATAAGATGCGTTTCCGTCGAATTTTTGATTAAATTTAGTAATGTAGGGAATTCCCTACATTCTATAATAGCGTTATTTTAAATTGTTGCCTGAAGAAAAACTGAAACTCGCGTTTGGAACGATTTTTGACCCGACACTCAACTCGGGTCATTTTTCATGAAAAACACTGCTGTGAGGTATCAGTCACGTCAA
>CALMQQ010000184.1 GCA_937871845.1 uncultured bacterium | reverse complement strand
TTACAACCGTATGAATAACATTCGTTGGAACGATAACACCAATGATGGATTTGGTGCAACTTCTAACTATACCTACGCTATTGTTGCTGATACTAGTTCACACCGCTTTGACTTGAACGGTGCGGTAAACGAATCCGTTATTACTCGTGCTCTGGGTGATGCTCGTTATCAGCGAACTTCTTCGAGGCGCTTTAAGGACAAACTCGTAGAAATTAACGACTCACTCGAAGCGAGACTGCTCAAGGCGTTTGATCTGTTTAACATCAAGACGTGGACATGGGGTAAGGAAATCGCCGAGTGTGACGAGCGCTATGGCACCCAGGGTATCGGTTTTGTGGTTGAAGAACTGGAAGAGTTCCTTCCAGAAGCAGTTCGCTACCAGTGGATTCAGGACGAAGACTTCGATGCCGACAGCGACGATATCCCAACCAAGAAGCAGGCACACGCGCTTGACGAATCGCCTATCATTGCATCCTTGATCTTGAAGATTAGACAGCTTGAAGCTCGTCTTGAAGCGGTAGGAGCCTAATAAATATGACTACCCAATCCAACCTCTACATTGATCAGGGTACCGAATATCGGTTGGTAATTGATATTCCAACCGATTATGAAAATGAAGACTTTTTTGATACTTTAGAATTTTATGCTGCGGCTTCTAAGTTATATTCCAGTTCAATTGCTATAGAAGCAGCGATGACAAAAATATTACCAACGGAAGAAAATCCTAAATATGGTGTAGAGATGCATATTTCTGCTGATGATACAATAGATTTAGCTCCGGGTAAGTATGTATATGACGTAATACAACATGATACAGCTACCGGTGATACTAAGAAAATACTTGAAGGATTGATCTTTATTCTTCAAACAATTACTAGGATTTGAAATAATGGCAATACCCAATTCAAGACAAGAATTCAAAGAATATATCATGCGAAAACTTGGTCATCCGGTAATTCAAATCAATGTTGCTGACGAACAGGTGGAAGATCGCATTGACGAGGCTCTTGCCTTCTTCTCTGACTTCCACTACAATGGGTCTGAGCACGTCTATGTGAAGCATCTTGTGACTGAAGATGATCTCACCCGCGGCTACATTGAGATGCCTGACAATATGCTAGGTATTACCCGCATCTTCCCAATCGGCAATTCTATCTCGATGGGCGGCGGCATGTGGAATGTGCAGTATCAGTATGTGTTGAACAACATGAGCGAACTCACATCTGGCTCCATCTCCAATTACTGGATGACGATGCAGAACATCGAATTCGTGCAAGAATGGCTGGTGGCCAACTCTCTCATTCGCTACAACAAGCACTCTAATCGGCTCTATATAGACGACAAGGACATCATCGCAGATCAATGGATTATCATTGAAGGTTATGTGGTTCTTGATCCGGAATTCGAACGTGTGTGGTCCGATCGTTGGTTCCAGAACTATGCTGCCGTGTTGGTTAAGGAACAGTGGGGAGCTAACCTAGGCAAGTTCCAGAATGTTCAGCTTATGGCCGGGGTGACGTTCAACGGAGGGGAGATCTGGGATCAGGCTCGGACAGATCGTAAAGAGATGGAAGCTGAAGCCATTAACACACTACAACCCTTGGGGAATGTGGGGTTTATCGGATGATCTTGATAAGAAGCATTCTAAAGAAACGCGCGCTAAAATGTCGCAAACTCATAGGTTAAAGTATGCCAGATTATCCGCAAATAGATCGTGCAGGCAAGTGGGATATTTTTATCCAGCAAGGTTCGACATATATGAGATCACTTTCTTTTCAAGATTTTGATATTTCTGAGTTTTCCTTCAGAGGTCAAATCAAGAAAGCACATACAGATCGGAAACCGCTTGCGACATTTGACATCAGTGGGGTGTCTAATAATGAAATAAGTTTATATCTGTCATCACAGGAATCGGCTAACTTGGTGCCAGGCAATCTAGTTTTTGATATTGAAATATTTCAACAAGAAAACAACATTGATACTTTTGTTGCGCGTATAATTGAAGGAAAAGTTCGCGTTACACCAGAGGTTACGAAAAAATGACAGACGAAGAACCAACTGTCGAAATAGAGACAGGTGTAACAGAACCAGTAACGATAGAAATAAGCAATGCCCGCGGAGCCCGTGGTTTTACTGGTTCTGTCGGCCTAGGTTTTTCTGGTTCTCGCGGTGTCATCGGTTTCACTGGCTCTATGGGCCCGGCAATGAAAATCCTCGGTACATTAGAAAGTACTGATGATTTGCCTCCTAGCGGCCAATCCGGTGATTGTTACATTATTGGTCCTTCATTATATACATGGGCAGTGTTTGAATGGATCAACGTAGGTGAAATAAGAGGATATTCTGGATCGCGGGGTTTCGTCGGTTCACGAGGTGCTATCGGATATTTCGGTTCACAAGGTTTGATCGGATTTACCGGATCGAGAGGTTTTATTGGTTCAGTTGGATTTGTAGGTTCTTTAGGATTTACTGGGTCGCGTGGCATTGTCGGATATTCCGGTTCACAAGGTTTTACAGGCAGTCGTGGCATCATTGGTTTCAGTGGAAGCCAGGGTTATGTAGGATCACGAGGTGTTATCGGATACGCAGGATCGCAAGGCATCATTGGATACACAGGCAGTCGTGGTATCATCGGATTTGACGGCAGTCGCGGAATCATTGGTTATACTGGATCAAGAGGTGCCGACGGAACATCTGTTACGATTTTAGGATCAGTTGAAAGCGAAGAAGATTTGCCAGGTGGTGCAACTATTGGTGATGCTTACATCATTGATGGTGATCTTTGGGTATGGAACGGCAGCATTTGGATAAATGCCGGTCCTATTCAAGGCCCTCTTGGATACACGGGCAGTCGCGGTAGTGTTGGTTTCGCAGGATCAAGAGGTTTTACCGGTAGTCAAGGCATTATTGGATATTCTGGTTCACAAGGCATCATTGGTTTTACTGGTAGTCAAGGGCTGATAGGTTTTACTGGCAGTCGTGGAAACATTGGATATGCCGGTTCTCGTGGATTGGTAGGCTTTGTTGGATCAAGGGGAGTAATTGGTTATGCTGGTTCCAAAGGCCTAATTGGATATGCCGGTTCTCGAGGACCGACTGGGTTTGTTGGATCAAGAGGCACCATTGGCTTCAGTGGTAGTCAAGGCGTCATCGGATTCTCCGGTTCGCGGGGATAT